>JBDSAN010000233.1:0-7885 GCA_039922115.1 Jatrophihabitantaceae bacterium | reverse complement strand
CCCCGCTCGGGCGGCCCGGCTCGGGCGATCGGTAGCCGCTAGGGTCTGCCTCGATGAGCACAGCCGCTGAATTGCACTACCTGGTCGAGGTGATCTCGACCAGCAAGCCGCGCTGCGGCCCGGTCCGGGTGATTGCCCTCGACGGCGGCGCGGCAGCCGGCAAGTCCAGCCTGGCCGCCGCGCTGGTAGCTCGGCTGCCAGCTGCGCAGGTGCTGCACCTTGATGACCTGCTGGACGGCTGGGCCGGCCAGTTCGACTTCGCCGGCCGGTTGCGCGATGAGGTACTGCGCCCGCTGGCCGCTGGCCGGCCGGCCAGCTTTCAGCGCTATGACTGGGCGACCGGCAAGTTCGCCGAGCGAGTCCCGGTGCTGGCGGCGAACACCCTTATCGTAGAAGGCGTTTCGGCCATTGACGGCTGCGCTGGCTGGCAGTCGACCGGCATCTTTCTGGACCTGCCGCGAGCCGAGCGGGAGCGGCGCTGGGTCGAGCGGGACGGGCCGCTGCGACCCCGCTGGCTGGACTGGCTGGACGCCGAGGACCGCTACTTCGCCCGGCACCCGCTGCCACCGGACACCATCGTGCTGCCTGGCTGAGCCCTGCCGTTCGATCGCTGCCTGGCTGATGGCTGCCGGCCCACCGTGTCCTGGCTGTGCCGGCCCACCGTGTCCTGGTTGTGCTGGTCGATCTCGGCCGACGCGGCCGGAATTGCGAGTCGCATTCGAATCCGTCAGGTTGGCTATTCGGGAATACCTGATTTTTAAGCAACCTATCGAGGGTGCTGCAACGTTCCTTCTCCTGTATTGCCGTATCAGCCCATCGTATGTTCGTCCGCTGCCACTGATATGAATAGCAGCGCACCTTTCTAAGTGCCGTACCGGACGATTTAGTGTGGCGTAATCCGCAGTCACTCTCTGAGGTTGCTCACCCTTGCCCGGTACCTGCACAGCCTGGTGCGAATGGGCTAACGTCCGTGCAAGCAGGAGCTAACCGGCACTGATCGGCAACCTCATTAAGGCGCTCATCACCGATGCTGGCCAGCGGCCAATAAGCGGTACTACGCGCTGGGTACGAGGCTGAACACTCCTGTATTGCGCTATAGCAGGTTCATTGTTCGACACAATCAGGAATGGAAATAGATATGTCGCTCGTGAGTAGCCGAAGACAAGCCTCTCGGTGCGGCATTGAAGTCGAAATTCCGCACTACCGCCGCTCGCCATAAAGCGGCCAGCCGCCTTCGGCTGACGTCACACCAATAAGACCCGTCCCACTCATGTCGCCACGCGACACGAGGCGATGCCCCCTGCCCTGCGCACGCCCCCCGCCGCAAATACCTCCAAGGAGTCCGCCATGCAAGATGCCGTCGAACGCGTGATCAACACGATGTGGGATCAGTACCACGAGCCGCTGTCGCTGGAAGATATGGCCGGCACCGCGGTATTCAGCAGGTTCTACTTCTCGCGCATCTTCCGCAGCGTCACCGGCACCTCACCCGGCCGGTTCCTGACCGCCGTCCGGCTTTACAAGGCCAAGCACCTGCTGCTGCAGACCTCAGCCAGCGTCACCGACATCTCCTACCAGGTCGGCTACAACAGCCCCGGCACCTTCTCCAGCCGGTTCACCAGGAGCGTCGGGATGTCGCCGGCCCGCTTCCGGTACCTGTCCCGGACCGGGATGGCAGGTCCGGCCAGCCCGCCGGACACCAGCGGCCTGCCCTGCAGCATCGGCGGCTGGGTCAGCACGCCGAGCACCGATCGCCCGCTGCGGATCTACCTCGGTGCCTTCGACAGCACCATCGCGCAGGGCCAGCCAGCCTCCTGCACCCGGCTGGAAGGCGCCGGGCCCTACCAACTGGCCGGGCTGCCGGACGGCGAGTGGTACGTCCACGCGGTAGCCGTCGCGGTACGTGACCTCGACCCGCGGCCGTGGGCCCGCCGGCCGCTCTACCTCGCGGCCGGGCAACTGGTCGAGGTCAGCGGCGGCCGGCCGGTCCGCTGTGACCTGCAGCTACGGCCGCCCCAGCTCACCGACCTGCCGATCCTGCTGGCGCTGCCGGAGCTCGACAGCACCCGGCTGGCCGAACCGATCAGCGCTCAGGACTGCGTGGGCTAGCACCGGGCGGCCGGTAGCCGCCAACCACAGTGCCCGTGCCGAACCCCTCGGCACGGGCACTGTTGGTTGCTCCGGCGCTGTTGGTTGCTCCGGCGCTGTGGTTTACCTCCAGCGCTGCCGGTTGCCTCGTCCAGGCAGTTCTGTCGCCTCGTCCAGGCAGTTCTGTCGCCTCGTCCGAACAGTGCTGTTGCCTCGTCCGGACAGTGTGTTTGGGCGCGGCAGCGAGGCTGGCCTGAGCTCGGCTACCAGCCCGGCTATCGGCGCTTGCAGACACCACCGCCCGGTGCGCTCCGCGGGAGCGCACCGGGCGGTGGTATGGCTGGCGGGACGGTTCAGCTGCCCACCGGCGCCGGCATCCCCCGGGACAGCCGGAGCACCTTGACCAGCATCTTCGGACGCATCAGCGCGGTTGGCGGGTCCATCAGGCCGGCCACCCGCATGAACGCGTCGGTGATCGAGGCGTCCTTGGTGGCCGCGTACTGCAACCGCGACATGTAGGCGTTGCCCATCCGCACCTTCAGCGGCCGGGCACCCTGCACCTCGGGGAAGTCCAGGTCACCGCTGGTGGAGATGTCCCACGGGTTGTTGATTACCTTGCCCATCTCGCGCAGGAACGCCTTGGAGTTGGGTTCAGCATTGTTGCGCAGGTGATCGCGCAACGCCATCGCCTCGATCGAGGCGACCGTCATGCCCTGGCCGTAAACCGGGTTGAAGCTGCAGATGGCATCGCCGATCACGAACAGCCGCTCGGGGAACCGGTCCAGCTTCTCGTAGCGGCGCCGCACGCTGGCCGGAAAGGTGAACGAGACCGGGTCGGTCAGCGGCTCGGCGTCCTTCACCGCGTTGTAGACATCGGGTACTGGCAGCGACTTGACGAAGGCCATGAAGCCTTCCGGATCGGTCGGCGGGTGGTCACCGAGGATCCCGGTCAGCGACAGGATCGCGATATCGCGGCCGACCTGGCCGAAGAACGCCCCGCGTGGGTGGGCAGGTGAGGCAACCGGGTTGATCGACTGCACCCCGTCGAACATCTCCGGGCGCTTGCGGTAGAACCGGGTGGTGTAGGCCAGCCCGATGTTCATCCGCTCCTCGGCCGGGCGCGCGTAGCCGAGTTCCTCCAGCCAGACCGGGGTGCGGGAACCGCGACCGGTGGCATCGACGATCAGGTCGGCATCCAGCTGGTATTCCGCGGAGTTGTCATCACGTGCCTGCAGCCGCACACCGGTCACCCGGCTGTTGTCCGGTGAGGCCAGCAGGCCGAGCAGGTCGGTGCGCTGCTGGTAGGTGACATTCGGCAGCGCGGCCACCCGGGTCCGCAGGTAATCCTCCAGCACCGGTCGCGGCGCGGTGATCGACAGCAGCCCGGTTCGGGCCGGCTTGATCAGTTCGGCGTTGAAGAACCACCGCATCTCACCGAGGTCGCCGACCGGGATTCCCATCGCCTCCAGGTCCTCGAGCAGGCTGGGGAACAGCTCAGCCAGGTTCAGGAAGCCGCGGGCGTGCAGGCCGTGGGCGTGTCCGGTGTGCGGCGCGCCACGGCGCGGCTCGTCCACACCGAGCACCTCGTCGCGGTCCACCACGATGACCTCGCGGTAGGACTCCGACAGCACCCGTGCGGCCAGCGTGCCGGCGACGCTGGCGCCGAGCACCACCGCCCGGTTGCCGATGTGCTTGCTCATGCTGACCTCCTGAGGGTCATAGCGGGAAGTCTTGTCGACTGTTTCTCGGCAACCCGCAGTCTCGGTTTGGCTGCGCTCGGCCGGGTTGGCAGATCTGCCATCCCTCAAAGACTGCTGAGCGGGCGGTACCCGGCGCATCTCCTCAAGTGCGCTGTCGCCGGCGTCCTCACGATCCAACGGATGCCAGCTCGGCAACCCCGAAGGTGTGCCGGTGCCTGCCCGCCGGACACGATTGTCAAGCGCAGGCCGGATCAACCCGCACCGGAATCCGATCGCCCGGTAGCCTCGGACGAATGGCCGACCAGTTGACCCCGCCCCGCGCCGCTCGCAAGCCCGTTGACCGGGTGCATCACGGCGATGTATTCACCGATGACTACGAGTGGTTGCGCGACAAGGCCGACCCTGAGGTGATCGGCTACCTGGAAGCCGAGAACGCCTACGCCGACGCCCGCACCGCTTCGCTGGCGCCGCTGCAACAGCAGATCTTCGACGAGATCTCGGCACGCACCAAGCAGACCGACCTGTCGGTGCCGCTGCGGCGGGGCGAGTTCTGGTACTACAACCGCACGGTCGAGGGCCAGCAGTACCCGACCCGATGCCGCCGGCCGGCCGTCGATGACGAGCCGCCCCGCATCGAGGACGAGGCCGGCACGGCCGGCGACGAGCAGGTGATCCTGGACGAGAACGAGCTGGCCACCGGCCACGAGTTTTTCGCCCTCGGCACCTGCCAGGTGTCCCCGGACGGCAACCTGCTCGCCTACTCGGTCGACCTTCGCGGCGATGAGCGGTTCAGCCTGCGCGTCCGCGATCTGCGCACCGGCGCCGACCTCGCCGACGAGGTGCCCGGGGTGTTCTACTCCTGCGCGTGGTCGGCCGAAGGCAGCGCGATCTTCTACGTCAGGGTGGACGACGCCTGGCGACCGCACCAGGTCTGGCGGCACCTGATCGGCACCGACGCCAGCCAGGACGTTGTCGTATTTACCGAAGAAGACGAGCGATTCTGGGTCGGCATCGAGCTCACCCGGAACCAGCAGGCAATCATGATCGCGGTCAGCAGCAAGATCACCAGCGAGGTGTGGCTGGTCGATGCGATGCAACCGCTGACCGACCCGGTGCTCGTCAACGCCCGCCGCGAGGGCGTGGAGTACCAGGTCGAGCACGCCGGCGATCAACTGCTGATCCTGCACAACACCAACGCCGCCAACTTCGAGCTGAGCTCGGCGCCGCTGGCCGATCCGAGCGCGACCAACTGGACCTGCCTGATCGCCGGTTCGGCCGACCGGCGGCTGCTCGAGGTAAACGCCTTCGCCGGCCACGCGATGTTGCACGAGCGCCAGGACGGCCTGACCAACCTCAGCGTGCTGGCCCGTACCGCCGACGGGTTCAGCGCGCCCGAGCGCATCGAGTTCGATCAGCCGCTCTACAGCGTCCAGCCCGACAGCAACCCGCAGTGGCAGGCTCGCCGGTTTCGGTTCACCTTCGGCTCGATGACCACGCCGGACACCGTTTATGACTACGACGTCGACACCAAGCAGTTGCTGCTGCGCAAGCAGCAGGCAGTGCTCGGCGGGGTGGACCTGACCCAGTACGAGCAGTCACGTGTTTGGGCGCTGGCACCGGACGGCACCCGGGTCCCGCTGTCGGTGGTGCGACGTACCGGAACCGCGCTGGACGGCAACGCGCCGGTTGTCTTATATGCCTACGGCTCCTACGAATACTCGATCGACCCGTACTTCTCAATCAACCGGTTGTCGCTGCTGGACCGTGGCGTGGTGTTCGCCATCGTGCACGTCCGGGGTGGTGGCGAGCTGGGCCGGCACTGGTACGACGAGGGCAAGCTGCTCAAGAAGCGCAACACCTTCACCGACTTTGTCGCCGCCGCCGAGCACCTGGTGAAGATCGGCTGGACCAGGCCGGAGCGGATCGTGGCACACGGCGGCAGCGCCGGCGGCCTGCTGATGGGCGCGGCCGCGAACCTGGCGCCGCAGGCCTTCGGTGGCATCGTCGCTCAGGTTCCGTTCGTGGACGCGTTGACCACGATCCTGGACCCGTCGCTGCCGCTGACGGTGACCGAGTGGGAGGAGTGGGGTAACCCGCTGGCCGATCCCGAGGTCTATGCCTATATGAAGTCCTACACGCCGTATGAGAACGTCACCGCCCAGGACTACCCGGCGATCCTGGCCATGACCAGCCTGAACGACACCAGGGTGTTCTACGTCGAGCCGGCCAAATGGGTGGCCAAGCTACGCGCGACCACCACCGGCAGCGCCCCGATCCTGCTCAAGACCGAGATGGAAGCCGGCCATCGTGGCCGCAGCGGGCGCTACGACAAGTGGCATGAGGTGGCTTTCGTGCTCGCCTGGCAACTGGACGTGTTGCGGGCCCACGAGCTGGTAGCCGGCTGACCTCAGCCGAGCTGGTATTGCACCAGCAGCGGCCGGTGATCGGAGGCGATCCGGACGTCGGCAGAGTCCAGCACCTCGGCGTGCAGCGGCCGCAGCGCCGGGTCGGCGAACAGCGCGTCGATCCGGCGCACCGGCTGCACCGCCGAGTAGCTGAAGCCCGCGCCGGTACCGACGGCGGCGAAGGCATCGACACCGAAGCGCTCCAACCGCTGCCAGCTGAGCGAGCCGGGCACGGCGTTGATGTCCCCGCCGACGATCAGCGGGCAGCCGGTCACCCGCTGATCGGCCGCGGCCGCCAGCTCGTCCAGGTGGGTCAGCCGGGCCGACTCGATCAGGTCCAGGTGGGTGCCGGCCACCGCGAACCGGTGGCCGGCCAGTTCCAGCTCGGCCAGCGCCGCACCGCGCCGATGCAGTTTCGGCAGCGGGCTAAAGGCGATCTCGTGCCGGGCGACGGTCCGCACCGCCAGCGAGGACAGCACCAGGTTCGCGCCGCTGGCCCGTCCGCCGGTAACCAGCACCAGTCCCGCCCGGCGCGCCAGCGCCGCGCATTCGGTGCGCCAGCGCAGGAACCGGGGCGCCTCCTGCACCAGCACCACGTCCGGACGGGCGGCGCGCATCACCCGAGCGAGCGCGTCCGGGTCGTCCCGGAGCGAGCGGACGTTGTATGAAAGCAGCCGGAGCGTAGGCACCGGGTTATCGTGCCAGTGCCTCAGGAGCGCAGGCGGGCCAGGTCGGCCGCACCGACCATGCCGGCCTGCGGGCCGAGCTCGGCGAGCCGGATCTCGGCGACCGGCCGGAAGCCATGCCCGGTCAGTCCCTCCTCGAAGGCCTGCCGGGCTGGGTTGAGCAGCAGGTCACCAGCATCGGAAACGCCGCCGCCGATCACGAACATGGTCGGGTCGATCACCGCTGCCAGGTTAGCCAGGCCACGGCCGAGCCAGCGGCCCATCGCGGTGTAGATCTCGATCGCGGCCCGGTCCCCCTCCCGGGCGGCCTGGGTTACCAGCGGCCCGGTCAGCTGGTTCAGGTCGCCGCCGGCCAACTCCATCAGCCGGTGCGCCGACACCGGCGCGATCGCGGCCAGCTCGCGGGCATCGTGGGCCAGCGCGGTGCCCGAGGCATAGACCTCCCAGCAGCCCCGGTTGCCGCATGCGCAGCGGCGGCCGTCCGGGACGATGCTCATGTGGCCGTACTCGCAACCCACCCCGTACGCGCCGCGATACAGCACCCCGCTGACCACCAGCCCGCCACCGATACCGGTGCCGAGGGTGACCATCACCGCCACCCGGGCGCCCCGGGCCGCGCCGAACCGGTACTCGGCCCAGGCCGCGGCGTTCGCGTCGTTCTCCACCATCACCGGCACCCCGATCGCCTCGGCAAGGGCGTCGCGCAGCGGCTCGTTGCGCCAGGCCAGGTGCGGTGAGAACCGCACCGTGGCGCGATCGTTGTCGATCCAGCCGGCCGCGCCGATACCCATCGCGCTCACCGGATACTGGGCCGACAGCTCATGCACCACCTCTACGATCACCGCCTCGGTCGCGGCGACGTCCGAACCGGGCGTGTCGCGGCGGGTGGTCGCAAGCACGCTGCCCTGCTCGTCCACCACGCCGCCGGCCACCTTGGTGCCACCGATATCCACGCCGATCGCCAGCGCCATCAGCGATCCGATTCGTACATGCGCAGTTCGGGATC
>JBDSAN010000232.1:0-13245 GCA_039922115.1 Jatrophihabitantaceae bacterium | reverse complement strand
AGGACGGTGACCGGCAAGAAGCTCGGCACCGGTAACCCGATCCTGGCCGACCCGAAGGTGCGGCTGGCGATTGCTACCGGAATTGACCGGCAAACTCTGGTGAACAAGGTGTACAACGGGCTTGGCTCGGTGGGCGCCGGCTACCTGCCGCCGGCCTTTCCGCAGTGGTCCTGGCAACCGCCGGCCGACCAGCTGGCCGGCTACGACCCGGCCAAGGCGAACTCGATCCTGGAGGCGGCCGGCTATCCGAAGGGCGCTGACGGCATCCGGACCGACGCCAAGACCGGCAAGCCGCTGAGCTTCCGGCTGGGCATCCACTCCGACTCGATCTCAGACAGCCAGATCGCCAACTACCTGACCGGCTGGATGAAGGCGATCGGTATCAAGCTCAGCCTGCAGGCCCAGAGCATGACCGCGCTGAACGACAACCTGGCCAAGGGCGACTGGGACCTGCTGATGGACGGCTGGGGCACCGGTGCTGACCCCACCTACCTGCTCAGCATCCAGACCTGCTCGGTGCTGCCCCAGGCCGATGGTTCTGGGGGCAACACCGATGCCTTCTTCTGCGACCCGGCCTATGACAAGCTGTTCGCCCAGCAGCAGGCAGCCTTCGACCAACCTGCCCGGCAGGCGATTATCCAGCAAATGCAGCAGATTCTCTATCAGGCCAACGATGACATCGTGCTCTATTACCAGAACGACCTGGCTGCCTACCGGACCGACACCACCCGCAACCTGGTCAACGGCAGCGCCGACGCCAAGGGCTACTACCCGTACCAGGTACCGGCCCAGATGTTCGTCCGGGTCGCGCCTGCCTCGGCTACTGGCTCGTCGTCGAAGTCCAACACCGGCCTGGTCATCGGCATCGTGGTGGTCCTGGTGGTAGCGCTGGCGGCCGGTGGTGGCCTGGCGCTGCGACGTCGAGCGACTGCCGGCGAGCGTGAGTAGTCCCGAGGCGCTCAGCCCAGCCACGCTGACCACGGCCGGCACCGAGCCCAGCGCGACCGGGCCTGCTGCCAGCCCCACCGGTGCCAGCCGGACCGGATCGGGTTTCGGCCGGTACCTGCTAGTCAAACTGGTCGGTGCGCTGATCAGCTTCGCGGTCACCCTGGTGATCGGCTTCGTGCTGTTCAACCTGATGCCGGCCGATCCGGTCGCCACCCTGACCAGGGGCCGTCCGACCAGCGCCGCGCAGCTGGCCGAGCTGCGCCGCCAGCTCGGCGTCGACCTGCCGCTGTGGCGACAGTTCCTGCATTTCGTCAGCAATATCTGCCAGTTCAAGCTCGGCTACTCCTACACCTTCCAGCGCTCGGTGGCCTCGCTGATCGGTGAACGACTCGGCCCGACGCTGCTGTTGATGGGCACCTCGACGCTGATCTCGGTGGCGCTCGGACTCTGGCTCGGCATGCGCAGCGGCTGGCGGCGAGGCAGCCTGTTCGATCGGTTGTCCTCGGGCACCTCGCTCACCCTGTGGTCGGTGCCGACATTCTGGCTGGGGCTGATCCTGCTGGTGCTGTTCAGCGTCGGCATCGGCCCGATCACCGGCTTCCTGCCGGCCGGTGGCATGTCCACGCCGGGCTATGGCGGTGGCGCGGTCGGCCAGCTGCTCGACACCACCAAGCACTTGGTGCTGCCCTGCCTCACCCTGGTGCTGGTGGTCTTCGCCCAGTATGTGACGATCATGCGATCCTCGATCATCGATGAGCTCGGCAGCCCGTACCTGCTCACCGCGCGCGCCAAGGGACTGCGCGACGATGACGTCCGGCGCAAGCACGCGCTGCCGAACGCGTTGCTGCCCTCGGTGACGGTGATCTTCCTGCAACTGGGTGGGATTGTCGGTGGCGCGATCACCGTCGAGACGGTGTACTCGTGGCCGGGACTGGGGTACCTGACCTTTCAGGCGTTGCAGATTCCGGATATCGAACTGCTCGAAGGCACCTTCATCATCTTCAGCGCGGCGGTGATCGTGATGAACCTGCTCGCCGACATCCTGTACCGGTTCCTCGACCCGAGGGTGCGAGCGCAGTGACGGCGAGCGCGACCACGTCGCCGCCGTCGCCATCGCCATCGCGCAGTGAGCCGCTGCGGCGGTTCGCCCGAAGCTTCTTCCGGATGCCATCGGCGATCGCCGGCTGCCTGGTGCTGCTGGCTTTCACGGTGCTCGCGCTGGGTGCGCCGCTGTTCATCCACGACTCGGACCTGGATGTCACCAAGGTGTCCGGCCCGCAACTGGCCCCGCCCAGCGCGCACTACCTGCTGGGTACCGACCAGCCCGGCCGGTCGGTGCTGCTGCTCACCATTTGGGGTGCCCGCTCATCGCTGGCGATCGGTGTGCTGGCCACCGTGCTGACCATGGTGCTGGGCACCGCGATCGGGCTGATTGCCGGTCATTACCAGGGGATTTCCGGCCGGCTGCTGATGACCGTCACCGACTGGTTCATCGCGCTGCCCGGGCTGCCGCTGGCGATCTCGCTGTCGGCGGTGATCGGCCAGGGTGCCACCTCGATCACGGTGGCGATCGCGGTCACGTCCTGGACTGGCACCGCGCGGCTGGTCCGGGCCCAGACGCTGGCGGTGGCGGCCCGGCCGTTCGTCGAGCGGGCCCGCGCGCTTGGGGCGGGCAATGCCCAGATCATGACCCGCCATATCCTGCCGAACGTGGCGCCGCTGATCCTGGTGTCGAGCACCCTGACGGTGGCCAGCGCGATCCTGTCCGAGACCACTTTGACCTTTCTCGGGCTGGGCAATCCTGCCGAGGTGTCCTGGGGTGGGATGCTGAATCAGGCATTCGGGCAGGGCGCGGTGACCCGCGGCGCCTGGTGGTACCTGCTGCCACCCGGGCTGGCGATCCTGATCGTGGTGCTCGGCTTCACCCTGACCGGCCGGGCGGTCGAGACCGTGCTCAACCCACGGCTGTCCGGGCGGAGCGGCTGATGTTGCTGCAGGTCCGCGACGTGTCGGTGCGCTACCGCACCGGCGAGCAGGACGCGCACGCGGTTCGGCAGGTCAGCTTCGACCTGGACGCCGGTCAAACCCTTGGTATCGCAGGTGAATCGGGGTCGGGCAAGTCCACCCTGGCGCTGTCGTTGCTGCGGTTGCTGCCGGATACGGCTCTGATCTCCGGCGCGGTGCGCTTCGATGGTGAGGACCTGACCGAGGCAAGCTGGGGACGGCTGCGCGCAGTGCGCTGGGCGCAGGCCTCGGTTGTCTTTCAGGGTGCGATGAGTGCGCTGAACCCGGTCCGCTCGATCGGCCAGCAGATCCGCGAGCCGATCCTGCTGCACGACCGGGTCGGTGAGAAAGCGGCTCGGGCCAGAGCAGCTGACCTGCTTGACAGCGTCGGGGTGCCGGCCGGCCGGCAGGGTGCCTACCCGCATGAGCTGTCCGGTGGCCAGCGCCAGCGGGTGATGATCGCGATGGCGCTGGCCTGCCGGCCGAGGCTGATCATCGCCGACGAGCCGACTACCGCGCTGGACGTGATCGTGCAGGCCCAGATCCTGGGGTTGCTAACCGAGCTGGTCGCCGCAGCTGGCATCGGGCTGCTGATGATCAGCCACGACCTGTCGGTGCTGGCTGAGACCTGCCAGCGAATGGCGGTGATGTATGCCGGCCAGCTGGTCGAGCTCGGCCCGTCCGGGCAGTTGATCACCGACCCGCGACACCCTTACACCAAGGCGCTGTCCTCGGCCTTTCCGCGGATCGGCGACCCGGCGTCCCGGCTGGCTCCAGCCGGCTTGCCCGGCGATCCACCCGATCCGCGCGAGCTCGCTGCCGGCTGCCCGTTCGCGCCACGCTGCCCGCAGGCCTACCAGGCCTGCCTGGACCACCCGGTGCGGCTGTGGCCGGCCGGCCCGGACCGCGAATCGGCCTGCCTGCGGGTGCTGCCCGACCAACCAGGGCTGGACTGGTCGCCGGCTGCCGCAGCAGCGATCGAGGCCGGCTCATGACCGCGCGACTGGCGGCCAGCGACCTGGTGGTGCAGTTCCCCGGACGGCGGGGCCGGCCCCCGGTACGAGCAGTGGACGGTCTCAACCTGGAGCTGCAACCGGGCGAGATCCTGGCCCTGATCGGCGAGTCCGGCTGCGGTAAGAGCACCCTGGCGCGGGCGCTGGTCGGCCTGATCAGGCCTACCAGCGGGCAGATCAGCCACGAGGGCAGCGAACTCGGTTACTCAGGCGCGGCGCTCAAGCGATTCCGACGTTCGGTGCAGCTGGTGCTGCAAGATCCGGGCGGCGCGCTCAATCCCCGGCAGAACGTCTTCGATGCGGTCGCCGAGGGGCCCCGGCTGCACGGGTTGCGGGCCGGCCTGACCGAGCGGGTGCACGACTCGCTTTCGCGGGCCGGGCTGCGGCCGCCCGAGCAGTTCCTGGGCCGCTACCCGCATGAGCTGTCCGGCGGCCAGCAGCAGCGGGTGGTGATCGCTGGCGCGCTGGCGCTGCAGCCGTCGGTGCTGGTGGCCGACGAGCCGGTGGCCTCGCTGGATGCCTCGGTGCGCGGCGAGATCCTCGCACTGATCTTGCGGTTACGCGAAGAACTCGGCCTGTCAGCCCTGCTGGTCAGCCACGATCTCGGCCTGGCCTGGAACACCGCTGACCGGGTCGCGGTGATGTACCTGGGTCGGATCGTCGAGCTCGGCAGCGTCGAGCAGGTGCTGCTGCAGCCGCGCCACCCGTACACCCAGGCCCTGCTGTCAGTGGTGCCCGACGCCCGCCGGCGGCAGCTGCCGGCGCTGATCCCCGGTGAGCCGCCCGACCCGGCAGCGATCCCGGCCGGCTGCCGGTTCCATCCGCGCTGCCCGCGCCGGCTACTGCTGGTCGAGCGGGGCGAGGACGTCCGGGCCTGCACTGAGCGGGACCCGGCCGTGCTGCCGGCCACCGGCACCGACCAGGTCGCCTGCCACTTTGCCGACCCGGTGGCGGTCCAGCCCGGTCCACAAGACCCTGTTGCGGAAAGGCAAAGCTGATGCGGGTGCTGATCTCAGCGGATATGGAAGGGGTTACCGGAGTCACCTTTCCGGACGACGTCGAGCCGGGCTCGCCGCGCTGGAGCTACCACCGGCGGCTGTTCACCGGCGATGTCAATGCCGCGGTCCGGGGGTTGTTCGACGCCGGTGCCAGCGAGGTGCTGGTCAACGAGGCGCATGCGGACAAGCGCAACCTGCTGCTGCACGAGATCGATGACCGGGCCCGGGTACTCATCGGCACCCACAAGCCCTGGTCAATGATGGAGGGAATCGACCGTGGTTATCAGGCGGTTGCCTTCATCGGCTATCACGCCGGCGCGGGGGAGCAGGGCGTGCTCAGCCATACCTACCTGCCCAACACCATCACCGGGGTGTGGCTGAACGGGACGCCCTGCAGCGAGGGTTACATGAACGCCGCGCTCGCGTACGAGTTCGGGGTGCCGGTGGTGCTGGTGACCGGCGATGACCTGGCGATCGCCGACGCGCAGCGCTACGCCCCGCGCGCCCGGCTGGTCGCGGTCAAGGAATGTGTCGATCGCTACACGGCAATCTGCCTGCCACCCGCGCGCACCGCCGCCCTGATCGAGGCTGCTGCGGCGGCCGCGCTGGACCCGCTGCCGGCGGTCACCCCGTTGCCCGGGCCGTACCGGTACGAGGTCGAGTTCGACGCCACCCATCCGGTTGCGATGACCACCGCGATCCCGGACGTGCACCAGACCGGCCCGCGCCGGGTGGCCTTCGAGCTGCCCACCATGCAGCTGGCAATCCGCTGCTTCCGGGCGGTCACCGCGCTGGCCGACGGCGCGATCGAGAAAACCTATGGCTGAGCTGGGCTTTCCGGTCGCGGGACTGGATGCGGCCGGCGCCGTCCTGCAGGCCGGGGTTGCCGATCGGCTGTGGCCTGGCGCGGTCGCGCTGGCCGGTTCGGGGGATGCGGTGCAGCGGAACTGGGTGTTCGGCGATGCCGAGAACTGGCCGGGCGGCCGGCGGCCGATGGCCGAGGACACCGTCTTCGACCTCGCCTCGCTGACCAAGATGCTGGTCACCACGCCGGCAGTGTTGCTGCTAGCGCAGGACGGGCTGATCGCGCTCACCGACCCGGCCGCCCGGTACCTGCCGGGGATGGACCCCCGGATCGAGATCTGCCAGCTCTTGCAGCATGTTGCGGGGTTTCCGCCGGAGCAGGACCTGACCGCCGTCCGGTCCACCGCGGAGCTGGTCGCCGGTGCCGCTGCCGAACCGCTGGTAGCTGAGCCCGGCCGGACGGTGGCCTATTCCGATCTCGGATTCATCGTGCTGGGCGGGCTGATCGAGAAGGTGTCGGGCCAGCCGCTGGCCGAGTTTGCTGTCGAGCGGCTGTTCGAACCGCTGGCGATCGAGGCCAGGTTCCGGCCGCCGGCGGCGTGGCTAGCCCGGATTGCGGCTACCGAACTGGTGGACGGCCGGCCGGTGCACGGCACCGTGCACGACGAGAATGCCGCGGCGGCCGGTGGGGTTGCCGGTCACGCCGGCCTGTTCGGCACGGCGGGCGACGTCCGGGCCGCGATCGCCTGCTGGTTGCCGGGCGGCCCGCTGCTCACCGATCCGACCCGGGCCCAAGCCTTGGCTGACCAGACCGGTGACCTTGCCGGCCATCGCGGCCTGGGCTGGACCTGTCGGGGCGACGACTACGACATCCTGTCCGGTGGCTGGGGGCCGGCGGCGGTCAGCCACACCGGGTTCACCGGCACCAGCATGGCGCTCGATCCGGCGACCGGGCGGTGGGCAGTTCTGCTTACGAACGCAGTGCATTTCGGTCGCGGCCGGCCGAAGGTGCTGGCCGCCCGCCGGCAGTTTCACGCCGCACTGGTAGGCGATTGACCGGTCGGCCCGGTCAGCAGCTGCGCACCCAGGAGCATTCCAACTGAGCCTGCCGGCCGGTGTCAGCGGGCACGGTCGCGGCCGGCCGCACCCCGGACGGGCTGGCCGAGCCGGCGCCGGCCTGGCCGCTGGTTGCCAGCGTCAGCGCGACCGCGTCCTCGAGGTGGCTGATGCCGCCGGTGACGAAGTTGTTCGAGATCATCGAGAACACCAGGTGATGGCCGCCGGCATCGGTCAGGTAGCCCGATAGCGCGCTCACCCCGGTCATCGAACCGGTCTTGCCGTGCAGGTTGTTCGCCGCCGGGGTTCCGGTGAGTCGGTTGCGCAAGGTACCGCCGACCAGTTGAGCCGGGTTGCCGGCGATCGGCAGCGCGTCGTACCAGGCAGCGAACCAGGGCTTGGTACGAACCGCCAGCAACAGCGAGGTCAGCTGGTCGGTGGTCAGGTAATCGGCGCGTCCCAGCCCGGACCCGTCGAACAGCTGCAGGGTCGCGGCGCCCACCCCGCTGGCGGCCGCGTCGGACAGGATCGCCGCGGTACCGGCCGCCCAGCTGCCCTGCCCGGCAACCTGCTGGCCGATCGCCTTGGTGAGCGCCTCGGCCATCATGTTGTTGCTGAGCTTGAGGAACGGGATCAGCAACTGTTGCAAGGGTGCTGACTGGTGCTCGGCGACCGGCACTGCCGTGGCCGGGCTGGCCTGGTAGCGGATCGGGCCCGGACGCAGCCGCACCCCGTGCCGGGCCAGCGCCTGGGCGAACACCTCGGCGGCCAGCCCGGTCGGCTGGTCCACGGTCGGCTGCGAGGCGTAGCTGCTCGAGCCGGCCGGAATCGATCCGGTCACGTCCACCACGTTGCGGCCGTGCTCGCGAACGGCCTGGATCGTACGGGCCGATCCGGCCGCGCCGGTGGTTGCGGTGTTGGCGATCCGGACGTAGTGGTTGGCCGGAATGACGTTGACCGTCGGGCGCTCGCCGGGCTGGGCGGCCGGCAACACGTTGATCAGGATGGTGCCGGTGTCGCCGATGTCGTCCGGGGCGATGTCGAGCGCCGAGGTCTGGGCCGAGTAGTAGTACGGCTCGTCGTCCCAGGACCAGAACGGGGCCAGCCGATCGGCATCGAAGTAGCTGTCATCGGCCACCAGCGCACCATCGACGAAGCGCACGCCGGTCGCGGCCACCTGGGCGGCCAGCGCGTCGTAGTCAGCGGCGGTGCTGGTCGGGTCGCCATAGCCCTTGAGGTACAGCTCGCCCAGCAGCGTGTGGCCGAGCAACCTGCCCGAGCGCAGCACCGCCGTCCGGAAGCGGTAGCCCGGCCCGAGCAGGTCCATCGCGGCCACCGAGCTGAACACCTTCGCGTTCGAGGCCGGCAACAGCCGCTCGTTGCCGTTGGCGTCGTACAGCAGCTGACCGTTATCGGCATCGCGCACGGTCAGGCCGGCCTCGGCGCCGGACAGCCGGCTATCGGACAGGATCGCATCGAGCTGGCCGGCCAGCGTGGCCGGTTGCGCGGTGCGGCCGGCCGGCGAGGCCGGGGCTGCCAGCGCCCAGCCGGCGGCGAGCAGGGCGAGCGCGATGGCACCGGACAGCAGTTGACGGGTTCGGGGGACGGATCGCGGCATCTGCACTCCTTGTTGAGAAGATGCCGAAAATCTATGCCTGTCCGAGACATCCCGCCATTCGTCACCGGTCAGCGGCGGTCGCAGCCGCAACCGTCCCGCTTGCCGCAGCGGCAGCCATCGCGTTCGCAGACCGGTTCGCAGCGGGTGTAGGCAACCACGTCCAGCTTGCGGACCGGATGCTTGGGATCGTCGCTGTGGATGACCAGTTCGCAGCATTCCGGATCGCAGGCTGCCGTGTAGCGGATCACCACGCCCAGGCAGGAGCCTGGCACCAGGGTCGCCGGGAACGGGTTGTTGATCAGCTTGAAATGCTTGCGCTTACGGCTGAAGGCCACCTTGCTGACGTGCAGGTCGCACTTGCCGACGTTGCAGATCGAGATAGTCTTCTCGGCCATCCCGCAGTCCACCGCACCGAAGTAGCTCGACCCGGTCACCGCCAGCTTGCCGGTCGGGCAGTGTCCGGAGACCGCGAACTGTTGCGGGCCGGCCGGATCGTCGCTGGCGACGGTGATGGTCGCGCTGGCCGTGCCGTGGCTAGCGGGTTGGTAGCGGATCGGCAGTTCCAGCGCGTCACCGGCGCCGATCACCAACGGGTAGGCCTGCGCCTGACCGACCACGAACTGCGTCGAATCCGAGCTGATCGAGCTGATCGTCAACCGGCATTGCCCAGAGTTGGACAGGGTGATCTGCTGGTCTGCGAAGCTGTCAAGGCAGACCGCGCCGAAGTCGCCATGATCGGGCTGAACGAGCACCAGCCGGGGCGCCGGGGCGGTGCCGGACACCGCGATGTGCTTGGGCCCGGCGAGGTCGCTGCTGGTCACCGTGATGGTCGCGACGCTGGCGCCCAGCGCGGTAGGTGCGTACCGGATCGGCACCTCGATCGCGACACCGGCCGCGATCGTCAGCGGGAAGGTTGCGACGCTCGGCGGCTGGAACTGCGGGGTGGACGAGCTGATCGAGCTGATCGTCAGCGGGCAGTGCCCGGAGTTGGCCAGGGTCAGCGGCTGGTCACGCAGTTGACCGGGACACACCTCGCCGAAGTCGCCGTGATCGGCGATCGCGGTGACCAGCACCCCGGTTCCGGCTTGGGCGCTCACCGGAAGGTCGAAGCTGGGGTGGTTCGGATCGTTGCTGGTGATCCGGACCTTCGCAGCCTCGGTGACGCCCGCAGCCGATGGCGTGTAGCGCACATCGAAGCCGATTGTCTCGCCGGCCTTGATGGTCAGCGGCGGCGCTGGCAATGGCAGCACCGCGAAGCTGCCGGGGCTGGGCAAGGCCTGCACGCTGTCCACGATCAGGTCGAGGTCGCCGACGTTCGACAGCTCCAGCTCGATGGACTTCGGTCCGCACACCGTGCCGAAGTCGCCACCATTGCCGATCTCGACGGCCAGCGCCGGCAGCGCATCGGCGATCGTCACGGGCACCGGAGCGGAGGCGATTCCATTGGCGACAACGACCAGATCGTAGTTGCCGGCCGGTACCGATAGCGGGATCGTGAGCACCGTGCTCACGGTCTTGTTGCCGGTCGCGATGGCCATCGTGGAGTGGTGGGCGGTCCGGCAGTAGTGCACCTGGGCGCCCTGCTCGAGCCGCACGATCGGGTAGTTGGTGGCCATCGTCGCGTCGTCGCCGTACACGCACGCCTGCGACAGCCCGTTGAACTGCTTGCCGGTCAGCGAGTAGTGGTGGCCGCGCGCCATGAAGGCCGGCACGCTGCTGATCACCGGCCGCCAAGCGTTGTCCGGTGCGCCGTCCGGGGTGTAGATGGTGACCTTCGAGGACTGATTGCTATATAGCACCTGGCCGTTGGGTAGCAGCATGAACCGTCCGGTGAAGCACGCGCCGCCGGCATTGCTCGGCGTGGAAACCTCGGTCAGGCTGTCGGTGGTCGGGTCGTACTCGAAGAAGGTGGTGGGCCCGGGAAAGCTGCACGGCGGTGCCGGGCTGGCGGCCAGCAGCACCCGGCCGTTGGGCAGCAACACCGCCGGCGCGTCGATCGGGTGCATCACGTTGCCGGAACCGTCGGTGATGGTCGGGCCGGCCTGCCAGCTGCCGGGATCGGCCGGGTTGGCCGGCGGCAGGTAGCGGGCGGTGTCGCCGGTTGCCCCGATCACGTAGGCAGTTCCGTTGGGTAGCACCACGGTCGGGCCGATCTCGGCGACGATGCCCGGACAGGACTGCGGTAGGGCCGTCGGGGTGCTGCCTGCGCTGACCCACTTGTTCAGCGACGGCAGGTACTTCTCGGCATTCGGGATGGACGTGCAGTCGACCGCCAGGACGGTCTCGTCCGGCAGCAGCACGAACGATTCCTCCGCACACCGGTCGAGCTTGTTCGGCCCGGCGCTGAAGGTGCCGGCCACCGGATCGAAGAAGGCGGTCTGGGCATTGTTGAGATTGCCCATCAGCACCCGGCCATCGGCCAGCACGCACAGCGGGGCGTCACCCACCTGCCCCCAGCCGGCCGGCGTGGCGACGTTCGTCCAGCTGTTGCTGACCGGATCGAACCGGGTGGCCGCCGCGACATCGGCGCCAGGACTGACCCCGGTGTTGTACTCGCCGCCGGCGACCAGCACGGTCGCATCGCCGAGCACCGCGGAGGCGAAGAACAGCGGGCCGTAGGTGGGGCCGCCGGTCGAGGCCGGGATGGCGTTGTTCGGCGGCATCGGCGGCAGGTCGCTCCAGGTGCCCTTGGTATAGCTGCCCCTGCTGTCCGGCGTCAACCGGCGCCACTTCTCCGAATCCGACTCGTGTGCGATGACCGTGCCGTCGGTGAGCAGCAGCATGGTGTCCACGCTCGCTCCGGGTTGCTTGGTCAGATCTGCCCAGTTACCAGCCATGGTCGGCCCCCGTCGTGTAGCCAGTTTGTGATGCCGTTCGCGGATCGGACGGCTCGTGCTGAGCCGTCCTGCCTAGGTGGAGCCGGCCAGCCAGGCCCTGATACCCCTTCACGAACCCCGATCGTGCAACTTTCCCTTTCTGTACCAAGGCGGAAGTTGCACGATCGGGACAGATCAGGCTGGCATTGGCTGGCTGAGTTCGAGGCCGTCCAGCACCGGCTGGCGGCGCGCCCCGCGCAACGCCTGCCAGGCCGCCAGGCCGCCGAGCACCACCAGCGCCGCGGCGATCAGCAGGCCGAGCCGGTAGCCGGCCAGGAAGGCATCCAGCGGCGGCCGGCCGGTGGCGGCGACCGCGTGCTGCCGGGCGGTCAGGACCGCGCCGATCACGGTGATGCCGAGCAGGCCGGCGACCTCGCGGGAGGCATTGAACAGCCCGGACGCGACGCCGGCCCGATCGGCCGGCATAGTTGCGAGCACGCTGGCGGTCAGCGGGGTGGCCAGGCCACCGCCGATGCCGATCACCACGAAGCTCGGCATCAGGTCGGCGAAGCCGGCGTTGCGGCCGAGCAGGCTGACCCCGGCCATGCCCAGCCCCATCAGCACCATCGCCGCCGAGACCAGCCGGTAGGCCCCGATCGCGTGCGCCAGCCGCTCCGAGGCGATCGCGCCGACCACCATGCAGGCCGCCATCGGCAGGAACGCCAGGCCGGCCCGGGTCGGTGAGAAGCCCAGCACGTCCTGCAGGTAGATGGAGGTGAAGAAGTAGATGCCGAACAGGCCGAAGGCCCACATCATCAGCGCGGTGATGCCACCGCTGAAGACCCGGTTGCCGAACAAGGCCAAGTCGACCATCGGCTCGTCCGCACGCTGCTCGACCAGGCCGAAACCGACCGCGGCCAGCACCACGATCGCGAAGGCGGTGAGGATCGGCGCGGACGTCCAACCCCGGGTGCCGCCCTCGATCAGCGCCCAGGTGAGCGCGGTCAGCCCGATCGTCGAGCTGATCAGGCCGGGCAGGTCGAGGTTGCGGGTGGTTCGGCTGGTCGACCGGGGCAGTACCCAGGCGGCCAGCATCATGGTGGCCAGGCCGACCGGCCCGTTGATCGCGAAGATCCAACCCCAGGACGCGTGCTGGGACAGCAGGCCACCGAGTAGCGGGCCGACGGCCAGCGCGAGGGCGCCGACCGCGCTCCAGATGCCGACCGCAGCCGCCCGCTCGCGCGGGTCCTGCCAGACCGCGGAGATGATCGCGAGCGTGGTGGGCGTGACCAGCGCCGCGCCCAGCCCCTGGCCAGCCCGTGCGGCGATCAGCAACTCGACCGAACCGGCCAGCGAGGCAACCAGCGAAGTGGCGGTGAAGATCGCCAGCCCGATCAGGAACAGCCGGCGCTGGCCGAAGGCGTCAGCGAGCCGGCCGCCGGCCAGTAGCAGCCCGGCGAACACCAGCAGGTAGCTGCTGACCACCCACTCCAGGCCGGTGGTGCTGAGCTTGAGCGCGCTCTGGATGGCTGGGATGGCCACGTTGACGATGTTGTTGTCCAGGTAGGTCATGAAAGTCGCCAGCGCGACCGACAGCAGGATCAGCGGCCTGCGCGCGGTGCCGGTTTCGGTCATCTCGGGATCTCCGTTCCAAGGCTGTCATGACACCGCTCCTATACGCGGTACATGTACTGCGTATAGGTAACCTCTACGGTGTACAGTTGTCAACTGTGAGCCCAACCAAAACGTCGACCCGAAGCGCCCTGAGCCGTGAGGTGGTGGCCGATCGCGCCATCGCGCTCGCTGACATCGAGGGCCTTGCCGCGGTGACCGTGCGCCGGCTGGCGACCGAGCTCGGGGTGACCCCGATGGCGCTGTACTGGCATTTTCGGACCAAGGACGAGCTGCTCGCCGGTGCTGCTGATCGGGTCCTTGAGTCGTTGCAATTGCCTTCTGAAACAAGGCCAACCTGGACTGATGAGCTGCGC
>JBDSAN010000231.1:0-2599 GCA_039922115.1 Jatrophihabitantaceae bacterium | reverse complement strand
CGTACAGGCCGCTGGCCCGCACCCCGGCCTCCTCGGCGATCAGCAGGCCGGCCGCGAAGTCCCACTCGCCGAGCGGGCCCTCGTAGTACAGGTCCACCCAGCCGGCGGCCAGCGCGCACAGGTCCAGCGCGGCCGAGCCGAGCCGGCGCAGGTTGCCGACCCGCCCCAGCAGCTGGCCGACCTGCCGGCCCTGCTCGGCCCGCAGTTGCCGGTCGTAGCCGAACCCGGTGGCCACCACGGCCTGGTCGAGGGCCACCGCGCGCGGGCCGGTCAACCGCCGCTGCCCGTGCCAGGCTCCACCGCCGGCGGTGGCCTGGAACAGGTCGCCGGAAACCGGGTTCAGCACGCAGCCGGCCACCGTCTGACCGTGCACCTGGGCCGCGATGGAGACCGCGAACTGTGGCAGGCCGAGCATGAAGTTGACCGTGCCGTCGATCGGGTCCAGCAGCCAGCGCACCGCGCCCGACTGGCCACCGAGATCGCCGCCCTCCTCACCGAGGATGGCATCGTCGGGCCGGGACCGGGCCAGCTCGGCCCGCAGCATGTCCTCGACCGCGTGGTCGGCGTCGGTCACCACGTCCGTCGATGACGACTTGGTCGAGATCGCCAGGCCATCGGCTCGGCGGGCGAGCATCAGCTCCCCCGCCTGGCCGGCCAGCCGGACCGCCAGCCGGCATAACGCTGCCGGGTCCGGATCGTCCGTTCCGGGCGTCCTCGACGAAGGTTGCCGGCCGTCCTGGGTCATTGCGGTCTCCGATCCGGACGTTGGCCGATATGGTTGCGAGCACCAACCTAGTCAGCGGAGGATCGATGACCGCGCCAGCATCACCCATGTCCGACGGGCACCCGGACGCAGCCTTCGGAGTGGACATCGGAGGCAGCGGCATCAAGGGCGCAGTGGTAGACACCCGCACCGGCGAGTTACGCACCCAACGGGTCCGGATCGCCACGCCGCAACCTTCCACCCCGGACAACGTCGCCGAGGTCGTCGTCCAGCTGGTCACCAAGGCCAACTGGACTGGGCTGGTTGGCGCGACCTTTCCCGCGGAGATCAAGAGCGGGGTGGCCAGGTCGGCCGCCAACGTCGATCCGTCCTGGATCGGCACCGACGTCGACGCGGTGTTCTCCAAGGCGACCGGGCTGGACGTGACCGTCCTCAACGACGCCGACGCGGCCGGGCTGGCCGAGGTCCGCTATGGGGCGGCCAAGGGCGTGTCGGGCCTGATCATCCTGCTCACGTTCGGCACCGGAATCGGCAGCGGGATGTTCCTGGACGGGCAGCTGGTACCCAACTCCGAGCTCGGGCACCTGGAACTGGACGGCCACGATGCCGAGTCCCGGGCCGCCGCATCGGTCAAGGACAAGCAGAAGATGTCCTACAAGCAATGGTCAAAGCGAGTGCAGGCCTACATGCAGCACGTCGAGCGGCTGTTCTCCCCCGACCTGTTCATCGTCGGCGGCGGCGTGAGCAAGGACGCCGATCGCTGGGTTCCCCTGCTGGACCTGCAGACGCCGGTTCGGCCGGCCCAGCTACTGAACAACGCCGGGATCGTGGGCGCCGCGATCGCCGCATCGGAACGCTGATCGGGTAGCCGAACTGCTCCGGCGTCCGGCCGGGCTGACGATTCGTGTTTACAATGGACCACGCACAGGGCACGGCACCAACGAAGGCACCGAGGTCGCGACGATCGGCCCGGTGAACCCCAGCGGCTGGCTGACCCGCAAGACATCATCGCGCACCGCGTACCCGTTTCGGGATCGCGCTTGTCGGGTGTGCGACAGCGGCATGAGAGGGCGTACGTGGTTTCCAGCGAATCTTCCGAGCAGCCAAAGGTAAGCGCGGCTGCGACGGCGAGCAAAGCCGTGACGAAGACGGTCGACCCACCACCGGCTAAGGCTCCGGCCAAGAAAGCTGCCGCGAAGCGGGCTCCGGCCAAGAAGGCGGCCGGCAAGAAGGCCGACGGCGGCCCCACCGATACCGATGCCGTCGAGATCACCGATGCCGAGCCCGCCGACATCCCGGCCGATGCCGAGCTCGAGGACATCACGGTTGACGTCGAGGCCGATGCCGAGACCGAGACCGAGGATCCACCCGAGGTAGCCGAGGGCGAGTCCACCGAGTTCACCTGGGACGAGGAAGAATCCGAGGCGCTGCGGCAAGCCCGCAAGGACGCCGAGATGACTGCCTCGGCCGACTCGGTACGTGCCTACCTCAAGCAGATCGGCAAGGTGGCGCTGCTCAACGCCGAGGAGGAGGTCGACCTGGCCAAGCGGATCGAGGCCGGCCTGTACGCCTCGGAGCGGTTGCGCCAGCTGGAGGTTGCCGGCGAGAAGCTACCGCTGCAGCAGCGCCGGGACCTGAGTTGGATCGTCCGGGACGGCGAGCGGGCCAAGAACCACCTGCTCGAGGCGAACCTGCGTCTGGTGGTGTCGCTGGCCAAGCGCTACACCGGCCGCGGCATGGCCTTTCTCGACCTGATCCAGGAAGGCAACCTGGGCCTGATCCGCGCGGTCGAGAAGTTCGACTACACCAAGGGCTACAAGTTCTCCACCTACGCCACCTGGTGGATCCGGCAGGCGATCACCCGGGCGATGGCCG
>JBDSAN010000230.1:0-13017 GCA_039922115.1 Jatrophihabitantaceae bacterium | reverse complement strand
GCAGCAGCCGGGTCGCACGGGTAGTGCGGAGCAGACGACTGACCGCTACGTGGTGCACGGCCAACCCGACCAGCCCGGTCAGGACCGCGGCGGTGATCATGACGGGCGCGGTGAGCCGGCAGCAGTGCCGGTGGATTGGGTTGTGGGTTGGGTTGTGGGGTCGCGGTGGGCTGGTGCCGGGGTGATGAGGCGCTGGGCGAGGGTGATCGTGGCCGGCTCGGGGGTCTGCTCGATTTCGGCGAGACGGTTGGTGAGCAGGGTCAGGGTGTGGCTGATCGAGCTGGCACGGCCCAGGCGCTGCTGCAGCCGCATGATGTCGCGGTAGAGCTGTTCGTTGTAGGGGTCCAGGTTGCGGGCTGTCTCGAGCACATCGAGGGCTTCTTGCGGGTCGGTCATGGAGGTATGGCGGGCGAGGGTGACCGCGGCGTCGAGAACGTCGCGGCGGGTCGCTTCGCGTGGGGTTTCGACCCAGTCCGCGGCCACGCCTTCGCCGAGTTCACCGGTGTAGGCAGCCAGGACGGCGCGGCAGGCTCGTGCCCGCGCCTCATCGTCGGTGGCGGCGCGGCGCGCGGCCAGCGCGGCCCGCAGCTGCTGGTAGTCGGTGGTGACGATCCGCGGGTCGAGCTGATACCTGTCGCCGTCGGTGCGGGTGATCTCGGTCGGAACGCTACCGCCGGCCGAGGCAAGGTTGCGGCGCAGCCGGTTCAGGGTGGTGTGGAGGGCGTTGAACGGCCGCCCGGGTGGGGTGTCGGGCCAGAGCGTGTCGGCCAGCCGGTCGCGGGTGATCCCGTTCGGGTGCAGCGCGAGCAGGAGCAGCAACTCCCGCTGTCTCGGCCCCAGTGGCACTGTGTCCGGTCGCCCCGCGACCTGGCCGGGGTGCTGCCCGCTATGGCCGGCAGCGGGGTGGCTGTCGGTGTGCCGGCTCAGCTGGATCGGCCCGAGAACCCGCAGAAGCAGCCGGCCGTGCCCGCCGCGGTCGGGCGTGACCTCATGCGGTGCCCCTGCTATGCCCGGACCGGCTAGGGCTGCTCCGGGCGCTGCATTCTTTGAGCCGGCGATCGGCAGTCCGGTCGCGAGCGCGGTGCCGGGGGACATGGATGCGGCGGTGCGGTTGCGGTCATAGCCGTCGGCCATTTTGGGGTGGCCAGCAGCGGCCCGGCCAGCGTCCTTGCCGACCGGGTGGGCCCGGGCCGGGCTCGGCGCCGGGTCAGGTGGCGGCCTGAGCGTATTGAGCAGGTCGTGAGCCGTGGCAGCGGTGAGGGTGGGCAACCGCCCGCGGTGTAGGCGGCGGCCCGGTCCCGGGCTGGTAGCGGTCACCTGTCCGTCGGGGGTTGTGTAGAGGCTGGAACCGGGACGCCACTGCCCGAGCAGCACGCCGCCGACCCCGAGTGCTGCACCGTTGTCCAGTACGGCCTGCAGCCGCCCGCTGTCCGGCGGGACCTCGGTAATCAGCAACACGGGTGACTGCTCCGGCGCCGGCCAGTCGTGCTCGGCGTGGTCGTGGTGCAGGCGGGCGCGGTGCAGTGTGATCGCCTCGAGCTGGTCCAACGCGGCGCCCAGGTCGGGCGTGATGTGCAGTCGCGCCGGCCCGCCGGCTTCCGTCGTGCGGCCCATCAGGCGGGCGGCGGTCGCGGCGGTCATCACCACCTCACAGCTGCCAGATCCGCTGGCTCCCTCCGCGGCGACGTGTAGCGGGACGGCGACCAGGTTTGGAGGGCGGGAGAGGAACTCCAGCACCAGCCCGCGGAGCACATTCTCAGCACCGGGACCGGCCAGCCCGAGGCCGCCAGTGACCGCCAGCATCACCGCTTGGGCGATGGCCGTTGCAGGGTCACGGCCGCCCGCACTTTGGGCAACAGTCGTAGGCGGAATCTGAACAGCGTTGGTCCTGATCGGCATCTGCGAGTGAGGGTCGTCGGTGTCCG
This sequence comes from Jatrophihabitantaceae bacterium, assembly GCA_039922115.1. Lineage (GTDB taxonomy): Bacteria > Actinomycetota > Actinomycetes > Mycobacteriales > Jatrophihabitantaceae > Jatrophihabitans_A. The sequence goes on along the minus strand of JBDSAN010000230.1, from coordinate 11,092 downwards.
GGCCAGAGCTCCCCTGGCCGTTGTTGCGCTCACCCTCGCCGGGCTCGTCGGCATCGGTGTCGTCATCGCTGGGCGCGGCCGGCCCGGTCGCACGCAAATGGGCGAGGTGCAGGCTCCGCACGACCGGCGCGATCGGCAGCAGGTCGTCACGGCGACCGCTGCCGGGCAGGTAACGCCGCCGCCGACGTCGTCGTTCGGCCACCACCGCTGCGCTGATCGCGCCGGCCAACCCGAGACTGACGAACACACCGTCGCCCAGGTCGAGGCCACCGGAGCTGTGCCATTGACCTGTCCCGGCGGGGTGGGTGGACGCGTCCGACTCCTGATTACCCGCCGGCGGTTCGGGCGTGGTCGGGCTGCTGCTGACACCGGTGGGCGCCGACGGTGCAGCTGACGGGTGTGGTGCTGAGGAGTCCGGCCCGGGGATGGGCGGTCGGGGGGTGTGAGCGGTCGTCGGCGGTGGCGCGTCGCCGGGCGCGTTCGTACCGGCGGTGCCTGCCGACACCTGGGCGGGCAGGCGCAGGATCCAGCCGGGCTGGATCAGTGAGGGGCTGCTCAGGGTCCCGCCGTCGGGTTGGGGATGGCCTTTGTTGAGCTGGTAGATCTCGGGCCAACGAGCACCGTCGCCGAGGTAGCGCTCGGCGATGCGCCAGAGGCTGTCGTGGATGCCGTCGTGCTGGGATTGGACGACAGCGGTGCGCACGCCACCCGGGACGCTCGCCGCAGTCACGGGGACAGGCGCGCGATCCGTGGGGAGGGTGGCGGCTGCCACGATGTCGGGCCGCGCATCCGTGACGGGTGCCGCGTTACGGGTAGCCCACACCGGGTGTGGTCGCAGGCTGAGTAGCCCGGCGGCGATGGTGGCTAGCAGCAGTGTGGCGAGGCCGCGCAGCGGTCGCGGACGGGGGTTCATACCGCGAGGCACAGCCGCGGTGTGGGCAGGCCGCGCGTTGTGGAGCGCGCCGGGGGCGGCGCGGGCGACGTCGGTGAGGAATACCGCCCAGATCAGCCAGCATAGGCAGGCGAGGGTGTCGAGCAGGATCTGGTCGGTGAACGGGCCGGTGAGAGTGTCCTTGATCTGGGTAACGGTAGGTACGTAGTTCGGTAGTGGCCAGCCGATCCAGTGCCACAGGCCGTAGGGGACGCCCGCGAGGAGTACCGCGAGCAGCCCGGTCGCGAGCAGGCCGGCGAGCACGCGTCCCACGCGCAGGACAGCTGCGCGCACGGCGACAGGAGGCTGGCGTCTTGCCGGGTAGCGGTTGTGCGTCATGGGCTCGTCCGGTCAGGGGTTGTCGGGTCCGGTGATGCCGCGCTGGGGCACGGCGGTGCCGGCGGCATGGACGGTGATGGTGTCGACACCGACGAGGTGCCAGAGCTGGGTGCGGTAGCCGGTCAGGATGGTGACGGTGACCCGGGTCGTGGTCGCAGTGACGGTGCCGGTTTGGCCCTGAGCGGTGAGAAACCCTTGCGCGGCCTGCTGCGCGGCGACCGGGTCCAGTTGCAACACGCCGGTGTTGCGGTAGGTGGTGAGGTCGATCTGCTGGGCGCCGGCGCGGGCGGCTTCCTCGGCCTGCCCGATCGCTTTGATCTTCGTTGCGTAGGCCTCGCCGGGGTCCAGGCCGAGGCCGACGACAGCGAACAGGCCGATCATGGCGGCGAGCAGGAACGCGCTCACCATTCCCTCATCGCCGGACATCCGCTGCCGTGCGGATATCCATCGGGCGGGGAGTCGCCGCGTTCGTCGTGTCATGGGGTGACCGCCCGGTAGATGTCGATCGGAGAGGACGCGGTGGCGGTGAGGGTGCGCTGGTCACCGGTGGCCAGCAGCGCGGCGGCGTAGGACAGATCAAGCCGGCAAGACACCGTCACGGTCACCACGCCACCCGGCACGAAGTCGGTCGTGTCGACAGCGACGCCGGGATCCTCGCAGTCGACGCCAGCGTGGGTGAGCGCGGCAGTAGTCGCCTGCTGGGCAGCAAGGATGGCGGCGGCCGGATCGCGGGTGAGGCTGGCCGCCCGGGCGGCCTGGTGGGCTGCGTCGTCCAGGCGCAGTCGGGCGTCGACACCGCGCGCGAGGAACACACCGGCGAGCAGGAGGACCGCGACCAGGACTGGGATCGCGATCGCAACTTCCGCGGCAACCGATCCCTCGTCACCCCGCGCGGCCGAGACGCTCCTGCCGTCGGCAGATCGCCTTATGCCCACGCGGTGAAGAGGTTGGGGGCTGGAGGTCATGGGGTATCCGGAGTGAAGGTTTCGACCGGCCCGGATGCTTCGGCGTGCACCCGGAGGCTGAGGCCGGGGACAAGGGTCTCGGCGCTGCCGGTGATGGTGACGGTGACCGTGGTGGCATCGCGGGTGACGTTCACGACCGGGTGGGTGAGGGGTCCGGTGGCCAGTTGCGTCAGCACCGCTTGTGCTTGGTCCTGCCCGTCAGCATTGGTGGCGTTGAGAGTGCGGGCGGTGTCGAGGGCTTGGTCGGCCGCGCCTTGGGCGATGTGTTCGGCGTAGGCGGCGAGCGCGAATTGCACGATCAGCAGCACCAGCATCACAAGCAGCGGTATGGCGATCACGACCTGCGCCGCCACCGACCCCCGCTCACCGTCCTGTCCGGCGCACACCCGGCGGAATGGCATCGGCCGGCTCCCTCTCCGCGGGGTGCGGGGCGGTGGGTGCTCGATGGATGCGGTGGCAGCCACGATCGTTGAGTTGGGCTTAGCGGGTTAGAGGTTGATGCCGGCGGCTTTGCCGGTGACTTTGTTGTAGATGACGGTGCCGATCGCGGCGAGCGCGAGCGCGACCAGCAGCGCGGTCACCACGACGGTCTCGGTGGAGTAGCCGGCCTCGGGGTCTTCCCGCATCTGGGCGACGTTGGATCGGATATGTGTCCAGAGGACCGCGATCACGGTGAGCATCGTTTCTCCTTCGGTGGAAAGGGTTTAGAGGCCGGTGAGGATCTGGTGCAGGGCTGGGTAGCCGAGGAAGATGAGAAACCCGAGAAACAGCAGCCCCCAGGGCAGGCCGAGGCGCTCGGTGGCGGCTCTCGCGGCGGCGTCGGTGTCGGTGAGCAGGTGTGTCCGCAGCGACTTGGCGCGGGCGGCGAGGGAGTTGCGGACGCGGGCGCCTTCGGTACCGGCCAGGGACAGGGACGCGGCGAGTTCGGCGAGGTCGCGGCTGCCGATCTCAGTACCGAGCCGCGCCAGAGCGGTGGCGGGTGGGACGCGGGTGAGCCGGGCGACGTCCAGGGCTCGGCGGAGCTGGGTGAATGCCCACCCGTCGCCGACCGTGGCGGCGTCGGACAGAGCGCCGTCGGCACCGGCACCACCAGCGAGAGACACGACGACGAGGTCGAGATAGGCCGACAGTGCTTGACGGAAGTCCGCCCGGCGTTGCTTCGCGTCGGCCCGCACCCGCAGGTCCGGGGCGAAGAACCCGAGCACTGCGCCACCGGCAGCGAGCAGTACCGGCATGACGGGGTCCAGCGAGGCCCCGGCCAGCGCGAGCAGCAGGGTGAAAGCGGCGGGGCTGAGGAGGCCGAGGATGGTAAGGGTGGCTTTCTCGGCCAGGTGCGCGTCGGTGTCGCGTCCCAGCACCGCCAGGTCACGGCCCAGGCTGATGCCGGGCAGGCCGAGAGCTCGCATCGCGGGGGTGAGGCGGCGCCCGGCCCGGGCCGCCCACCCGGCCTCATCCGCCCGCAGGATCCGCGGTGGTTCGGGCTGGCGATGCAGCCTGCCCAGCACGGTTGCCAGGGGTGGCCGGGCTGGGGCGGCCCAGACGAGCAACACCCACAGGCCGAGCCCGCACCCGGCGCCCAGCAGCACAGTGGCGATCATGACGACCACGCCCCCTCGCCGGCGACCCCGACGGGGGCTCTGTCGGCACTTGACGTGTCGGTGTGGAGGAATCGGGCTGGTTCGCTGATGCGGGCGATCCGGGCAGTGAGCGCGAACCCCGCCGCGAACAGCGCCCCGACGACGAGGAGGACGAGCTGGCCGGCGGCGGTGTCGTAGGCGGACAGGTAACGCCGGTCAAGTAGCAGGAGGCCGAGGGCGAAGGTAAGGGTGACGCCGACCGTGATCCTCACCTCGCTGCGGGCTTGGGCGCGTCCGGCGGCGATGCTCATCCGCAGCGCGGCGTGCTCGCGCGCGGCGGCGGCGAGGGTGCCGAGGAGTTCGCCGAGGTCCCGGGCCCGCTGCTCGGCCGCAAGCACAAGCGCGGACAGGACGAGGTCGGCTGTCGGATCCGCCAGTTCCTCACCCAGACCGCGCAGGACAGGGGCGAGTCGCTGGCCTTCGCGCAGCCGGTCGGCGGCGGCTGTGATCGTGCCGCGGATCGCATCCGGTGTAAGGGCCGCGGTGGCGAGGATCGCCTGCTCTAGCCCGGCGGCGGCCGAGAGGGTGTCGCGGAGCATCTCCGCCCACGACGCGACGGCCTCGAATCGGGTGATGCGGGCGGTGTTCTCCCGATCGGGTCCGAGGACCCGCGGTAGCGCCCACGCGCCGGCCGCGGCCAGCAGCGCTCCGACGACCCAGCCGGTGATCGCCCCGACGAACAGCCCCGCGCCGACGGCGCCTGACAGCCGCAGCAGGAAGCTCCGATCGGTGAGGTCAACCCGGCGACCGGTCAGCCTTCCGCGCTGGCTGCCGGGCGTGCCGCGCCATCCTCGGATAACCAGCCACAACCCGAGACCAGTCCCGATCCCGAGCAGCACCGCCAGCGCGCTCATCCAGCCCACCGCCTGTCTGCGGTGGTGCTGAGGATGCCGGGGGCGAGGCCAGCCGTGATCAGTTCTTCGGCGGTCTCGCCCCGCAGCGGCGCCGCGGGAATCGCCCGGCGATCAGGCCCAGGTTGATAGACCTCGTTGGACACGATCTGCCGGTCATCGGCGTCGACGACCTCCCGGACGGAGGAAACCACCCGGACGCCGTCGGGTGTCTGGGCAAGGTGGATGACGAAATGCACCGCCGAGGCGATCAGCAGGTTCGTCGCCTCCAGCGGAAGCCGTTCGGGTCCCTGGGCTGAATAGGCGGCCAGCCGGGTGAACGCGATCCGGGAGGACGAGGCGTGCAGGGTCGCCATCGACCCGTCGTTTCCCTGGGACATGGCGTTGCACATGGGCACAACCTCCGGGCCACGGATCTCACCGACGATGACCCGGTCCGGCGACATGCGCAGCGCCCACCGCACCAACTCGGCCTGGCTGACCGCACCTTCGCCTTCGATGTTGGCCTCCCGCGCCTGCAACGCGACCACGTCCGGGTGGTGCGCCGGGTCGGTGTCCAGGCCGAGTTCGAAGGCGTCCTCGATGGTCACCAGCCGCTCAGCTGGGTCGATCGCTGAAGCGAGGGCTCGCAGGAGGGTGGTCTTGCCGATGCCGGTACCGCCGGTGATGAGCAGGTTCTTCCGCGCCCGCACCAGCGCGGTCAGGAACCCGGTGAGCGGCTCGTTAATGGTGCCGAGTCGGCGCAGGTCGGGCAGGGTGACGGTGCGGTAGCGGTGGCGGCGGATCGCGATCGCAGGCCTGCCACCCGCGGTGACGGCCGAGACAGCGAACAACCTGGACCCGTCCGGTAGTTGCAGGTTCACCGCCGGGGAACCGCGGTCAAAGCGCCGCTCCTCCGACCCGGTTCGGGCGGCGAGGGAGCGGACCAGCTGCTCGACCTCGGCGTCGCTGGTCGCGATCGGCGGGAGCTGGGCGCGGGCGCCGTCGGAGTAGCGGACGAACACCCGATCACAGCCATTGACGTTGATGTTCTCGATCCGCGGATCGTCCAGCAGGGGTTGCAGGCCGGCCATACCGAACGTCTCGTCCAGCACCTCCGTCAGGACCTGACGCTCGGTGGCGCCGTCGAGCAGCGGGCGGTTGGCCATCAGCTCGGCCTCGGTGTGAGCGCGGGCGATCTCCCCGGCCAGCCGCTGGCCAAGTTGGCGCCGCTGATCCGGTGCTGACCCGGCGATGTCTGTATGGGCGGCGAGCCGGGCCGGTAGCTCGGTGCGCAACCGGTCCCGCAGCCGCCCCGCCCCCGTGGTCATGCCCGCCGCCCGTTCAGCGGCTGGGACGGCACCGCGATCATTGCTGGCCCGGTGGCGGCGGGGAAGTTCTGCCCGTCCACGGCGGGCGAATCAGCATCGCCTGCGTGGGCATCTTCTGGGCTGACCGCGGAGCGGGACCGCAGCGGCTGCGAGGTCGCAAGCACGGTGGCGATTTCGACAGCCGCCCGGCTCAGAGTGGCGCGGGGAAACAGCCGTGACCGGGGCGGTGTGCGGCCGGAGAGAACTGCCGCCTGGACCGGGTCGCGCGGGATGCGGGCCATCACCGGCACGCCGAGCTCACGAGCGACCTCGGCATCGGGGTAGCCCTCACCCACCAGCAGCAGCCCGACCTGCTCGCTCCAACCCGTGACCTCCTCCAGCCGGGCGGACAGGTGGGCAAGGCCGCCAGCGGTCGCGTCATTGAGCAGCAGCACCTGGTCAGCCGCCCGGACCAGGCTCAGCGCAGCAGACCCGGCGTCCAGACGACCGCAATCGGCGATGACCACCGCGGGATCGACCGCGGCCTGCGCCAGCGGGTGCTCACCCGCCGCCGCGAGGCTGGCCAGCGCGGCCCGGGTCTGCTCCCCACCGGGAGGTGCCACCAGCACCGACAACCCGCCCGGCAGCACCTGGGTGTGCCACCACACCGACCCCATCGGCGCCCCGGTCTCGGCCTGGGCGCCGCGGCGGGCCGCCGCGAAGCTAACTAAGCCAGGTGACAGCGCCAGCCCGTAGCGGGCAGCCAGATCACCACCAGCCGGGTCACACTCGACCAGCACCCGCCGCCCCGTGCCGGGCCAGCGCGCGGCCAGGGCCAGGCAGAACGTCGACACCCCCGGGGAGCCCTTCACCGATCCCACCGCGATCAACACCGCTCACTCACCCGCCACCACGACGAGGCTGACCTGGCCCGAGCCGAGCGCGGCGACCCGCACCGCGTCGGCCTGGGCCAGCAGCACCGTGACCACGCTGCCCTGACCGCCGGCCAGCACCTGCACACCAGTCACCGTCGCCACCCACCCGGTAGCCGGGACAGCAACCGAAGCGCTCGCCTGCGGACCGGTGCCAGCGGTGGCGACCAGACGCACATGCGCCCCAGCCGTGAGGTCCGGCGGGAACTGGCCCGGTTTCAACGCCAAGGCAGCGATCGCGTCACCCGCGCCCGGTAAGGACGCCGTCCCCAGCTCGGCGCGGGTCAGCAACGCCCCTACGGGTAGCGATACTGCCATCGTGCGCCCGATCACCGACCCGCTGTCAGACTCCGGGATGCTGTCCACCCCCACACCGGCCGACACCGGCACCGCACGCAGATCACCAGCCGACACCACCTGCCCCACCGTCACCGGCCGAGCCATCGCCAACACCGAGCTGCGATGATCCAACCGGGTCGCGGTCACCGCGAAACCCAGCGCACACACCACCACCAGCAGCGCCCCCAGCACCAGGTGCGCGGGGCTACGACGCAGGCCCGGCGTGCTCACCGCTGAACCATCGGGTGTGCCCCACCCCGCGCTGGGCGGCATTTGCCGCGGCGTCGCTGTCGTACTCATCCCATGGACCCCCGTCCCCCTGGATGGCGGCTTACTTGCTGTTGAGTGCCTGCGATTCCCCGACCGCCACATTCGCGGTCGCTGTCGTGCTCAGCCCGGCGAAGATGCCGGCTTGCCCTGCGCCAGCCCAGGTCACCGACCAGTGCACGGTCGCGGTCACCACATACGCCGACCCCGGCTGCCCGGCGGAAGACCGCCGGTAGGTGTGCCCGCAATCCGGCGACCCACCGGAAGGGTTTGTGCTTGACGCATAAGGAGTTCCCGGACCGGCACAGGTGATGGTGCTGCCGTCACCGAACGACCAGGTCACGCTGGCCGGGGTGGCGGTCGCGGTCACCGACTCACCCGGCACCGCCGCCGTCGCCGAAGCCGCACCCCAACCAGTGCGCTCCAGCCACAACCACGTCGGCAAGTTCACCAACTGCCGCCCCGCCGGCGACAGCCGGATTGACGGCAACGGCAACCGCAACTGGTCATACGCCGCGCGAGCCAACGCCGCCGGATCCGGCAGAACCGGGCCAGCGGCAGCAGCGGCGTCCAGGATGAACACCGGCGGCCGGAAAATCGCGTCCGCCACACCCTTGCCCGTGCACCTGTACACATACCAAGCACCCTTTGGTGCAGCCGCAGATCCCGCAGATCCCGCAGATCCCGCAGATCCCGCAGACCCCGGCGCCGCGAGCGGGCGAGCTGTGAACGCGGCGGCCACCACGCCACCGCCCGCCGGTGGCTGATAGTCGCTGCGGACGTAAGAACACCGCCACCGACCCGGATCCGTATCTACCGAGCCGCCCCCCGCGCCTGGCGAACCACCCACGCGCCGGTCACCCCCACCCGGGGCCTGACTGGGTGGCTGCGCACCGCCGGTCCCCGCCCCCAACTGGCAGCCCGGAGACGGATGCTGCGAGCAGTCCACAACACCCCAGCCGTCGGCATATGCCGACGGCGAGGGAGCCGCGATGGCCGACGCGACGAAAAGGAGCAATCCGGCGGTCCGTAAGCGCTTCAGCATGAGCCGAGCCCCTCGACGGCAAACCGGTCGACTTTCCACGTCCCGTCGGCAAGTCGTTTGACCTCGGCGGTGATCTTCCTGCGACCACCCACCTCGCCGGGGGCGAGCTTGCCGGTCTTGGCGACGTACTGCAGCCAGTGGCTGGAGTCCCCGCAGTCGGAGATCAGGATCGTCGTCGGCGAAGCCACCGGCGTGGCCTTGGTGACGATCGGATGGTCGACCGGATAGCCCTTGGTGATCAGGCCGTTGTAGTGGTCTGCATATAGCCCGCGCGACATCTGCAGCAGTGCGTCGCCGGTCGCGTGGGCCGCGAGTGTGGGTGATTTCCAGTCCGAGATGTGCCCGGCGACCGCGAAATCTCGCCACATTGCCAGGTAGCTGGCCAAAGCAGCGGTCGTCGCGCTGGCAGCGGGCTGGGTCGCCGACTGTGTCGGAATCGCAGAAGTCGAAACAGCTGAACTCGAGTTGGCAGTGGCCGTTGTCGTGATGGGGGACTGTGTCGCTGAATCCAGTGCACGCGTAGGCGAATGCGAGTAGCTACAGCCTGCGAGAGCTGTCAGGCCGAGCACCATGACGGCGCCGTGTACAACGAGCGGCGTACGTGACAAGACCATCCATCGAGTCATCGGTTCCCCGTCCTCCGACTGGTCCGCACCGAGTGCCTCCGATGCGGATTGGCATAACGTCTACACCTGGAAGTCCACTCACTTCAACAGGCGTATGAGGTAGAACCGGGATTTCGTCGTTAAGACGCTGCCTTGTTCGGCCGTACGCCTCGGCTGGTACGGCTGCGATGTGCCTGCGCGTGTTCGATGAACTCGCGGTGGCGGGCTGACCAGTCCGCCAGTGGCGCCACTGCCTCAACTAACTCCCGGCAGGCATCTGTCAGGCAGTACCGCACAGTAGGCGGGAAGGTGCCGGGTATTTCCTGGCGTTCCAGCAAGCCGTCGCGGGTCATGGCCTGCAAGCTTCGGCTCAGGATGCTGTCGTGTAACTGCCGGTGCCGCCGACCCCACCGCAGGCCCGGCGGGACAGCGCCTGCGGCGACGAGAATGTCTTTGTACTGCAGCGGGCCGTTCAGCAGAGCGACCACGATAGCCGGAGCCCACTCGGCGGCCAGCAGCACTCGCGCGTCATACCAACCACGTAGGAAACTTGCCGGGTGCATCGGAGACACGTTGCTTGGATCGGCAGCCTCGCCTCGCTCTTTACGAAAACCTGACGGTCGGTATGAATTGCCTCAAGGTTCGACTACCAGTTGGCGAGGAAGTAGCGGCAAAGCGACGGCCAGTGGCCTTGCCGGCCGAGTGGCGAGGTTTAGACGAGGACAGCCGTGATGCGGCGGGCGGCAGGAGATCTGGATTCGCTCGCTTCCCACTTTTCGGCGTCCTGCGTATGGTCGTGCACCGCTGCCCCTGAGGGAAGGAGCTTGGCCTGCGGCATGGACACGACCGATCCCCGGACACCACGGACGTGGGTCTAGGGCGGCCCCGGCCGGTGCGTCAACACCGACCGAGGCCTTGATCGCACACCTACCTACATAGGAGTACGACCCATGGCACAGAGTAATCACTACCGGCCGATCCGCCCGGGGGGTCCGGCGTTCGTCACCGGCGCCCCTTGGACCGTCGGAGCCGAGGTTCCCGGCTTGCGGGTATGCCCATGAGCCGCCAGCACGCGCAGTTCTGTGACCTCGACCCCGACCGCCGCGGTCATGGTCCCTTCTGCGTGTCCCGGCCCGTCGCGCGACACGCCATTGCCGCCAACGAGCAAGGTAGGACCGTAGACATCACCATCGACGTTGCGGCAAAGTGGGCAGACCTCGCGGCTCCACACCTCGTGCGCCTTATCCACGAGCCTCCTGATATCAACGAGCGGTCCGTAGCCATCATGCCGTCTGGCACTGCACGTCAACTTGCGGCGGCACTCCTCGTAGCAGCCGGACAGGCCGAAGAACTCGAACGGAACCTCACCCGACCGAGATCGGGACGGTGATCCGTTGTGTCACCAGTTCGGTCCGAAACCGTGGCACCCGTCCGCATGCACTGGTACAGGCGGATGACTGGCCATGCGGTGGCCTGCAGCCGATCACTACTGAGCCTCAGTCACACCGCATTGGCGGCCAGCGATGCGGCTGCGTAACCGTCTCATCCTTGCTGCCTTCGTGGACAACGCGGGTGTGTCAGAGCGCGAGGTCGCCCGCCGTGCCGGCCTTAGCCATTCCACTGTCAACCATCTGATCAGCGGCCGTCGAGCCACCTGCTCACTAGACACGGCTATTTCCATCGCAGGTGCTGTTCACTGCCCGATCGAAGTCTTGTTCGCGCCGATACAGCCTTTCGAGCAGCAGTCCGTTGAGCGGATTAGAAACGACCAACCAGTTTCCTGGCCGTGACGATCGATACCCTCTGCTGTAAGACGGGTGGATGGGTCAGAAGGAACTGCGTGTTGCCAAGCGGCTCGATACTCGTCGATCGACCGCTGGGGGAGATCGCTT
>JBDSAN010000229.1:0-3852 GCA_039922115.1 Jatrophihabitantaceae bacterium | reverse complement strand
GCCGTATCCGGCCTGGCCCGGTGGCTGGCCGCCGGACGTTGCGGTTGGTCGGCGCGGTAGCGCAGCCCGTCCAGCATCAAGTCCAGCAGCCGGCTGGCCTGGGCACGCTGAGCCGGATCGCGCGCGGTCAGCGCCACCCCGTTCAGGCCGGCCAGCAGGTCGGCCGCCGCCACGTCCGAACGCAACGAACCGGCGGCGCTGCTGGCGACCAGCAGCGCTTCGATCGAGCCGATCAGGCGTTCCCGGCTGTGCGCGTACGGGTTGCCGCCGGAGGCGATCACCGCTCGCAACGCCTCGGCCATCCCGAACTTGGTGGTCGCGTAATCGATGAACCGATCCATCCAGGCCCTGGTCGCCTGGTCGGGCGGCAGCGTTGCAAGCAAGTCCGGGACGGCATCGCAGAGCCGCGCCAGCTCGCTGCGGTAGGCGGCTTCGATCAGCGCCTCCCGGGTCGGAAAGTGCCGGTACAGGGTGCCGATGCCGACCCCGGCTGCCCTGGCGATCGCGGTCAGCGCGACGTCCGGCCCGGCGCTGGACAGCTCCCGGACCGCCGCCTGCAGCAGCAGTTCCCGGTTGCGCCGGGCATCCGCTCGTTGCTTCGGCTCGATGCCGGTCATTGGCTGGCCGGCCCGGCAGTCCAGTGCGCCGGCCGATCCAGTCGCGCAGGCAAGCGGGTGTGCTGGTCGCCGCGGGCGGAGTTCAGCTGGGCCTGGGTCAGGAACAGGCAACCGCGCAGGTCGGTGCCGCGCAGGTCGGCAGCTCGCAGGTCGGCACCGATCAGGTCAGCACCGGCCAGCTCGGCCCGGCGCAGGTCGGCACCGATCAGCAACGCCGCCCGCAGGTCCGCGCCGCGCAGGTCGGCAGCAGCCAGGTCGGCACCGATCAGGTCACGCCGCCGATAGTGTTTCTGGTTGTTCTCACAGCCCATTCCGGCCCGGACGAGCTCGCTGACCCGTTGCAGCAGCGCATCGATCGGCCGGCAGTGCCCGGCCAGGTCGAGTGCGAGCAGCGCCGCTGCCGGGGCTGCGGTGAGTGCCCTGGTGTCGGCCAGCGCGCCGGTCAACTCGGCCAGGACCGGGGCCGCCGCCGGCAGCGCAAGCGCCTCGGTGAGGTACCAGCTCAGCTCGTGCAGTTGCCGCATGACCTCGAAGGTGGCGAACATCGCCGGTGCCTGGTCGGGAGCCTGCCGCCAGTCCCGGCCGGCGAAGGTGACCTGGCTGATCTGCTGGCCGGCACCGAAGCAGTCATAGGCCGTGCAGCCGGCGAAGCCCATCGGCCGCAACTGGGCATGGATGCCACAGCCGAAATTGGTGCTGAGGTTCGGGCAGGGGGTGCCAGCCGGCTTGTCGATCGCGAAGTCCGCCGAGGCGCCGAAGCCGGGGACGACGCAGCACAGTCCGAAGCATCGCCGGCAGTCAGCCTTCAGTTCGTCCACCGACCCATTGTGCGGCCAGCGGCTGCCCCGCCGCGGTTGTGGCGACCGGGCGGGTCAGATCAGCTTGCGGACGGCCCGGGCCAGCAGCGGCAGCTGATCGTCCTCGTCCCGGTAGCGGTGCAGCGTCGCGAGCCCGTCCCCGCCGCGCATCCGCTGGGCCAGCCTGGCCGGCACCCCGATCGTGAGCATCAGGCCGGTGTTGTCGAATCCCTCCAGCAGCCAGGCGATCCAGGGCAGCTGCAGGTTGGCCATCGGGCTGGCCAGCACCGGCCGGTGGCCACCGAACGGGATGTCGTACATCGCGGCCCGGGTCCAGTTGGAGATGGTCAGCGTCCGGTTCACCGGGTCGAAGCCGATCGGGACGCAGTCACCGAACCGATCGCGACCGAGCTCTTCGAGGAACTTCCGGTTGGCCCGGGCGTTCAGGTGTCCCTCGATGAAGTTATCCACCTGGTTGCGAATCTCCAAGGCCAACGCCGGTGCTGGCAGATCCCCCTTGCAACGCAGGTAGATCTCGTTCACCAGGTTGCCGACCCCGGCCATCGGCAGGTCCAGCCGGGCGCGGATGTTGACCGGTAGCGCCATGAACCGGTCCTCGTGATCGTCATTCAGCTCGCGCAGCACGCTCATCATGTGCGCGCACACCACGTCGTTGCGCGACAGCCGCCGGCCGGCAGCGGCTGAGAAGTCCTCCCGCATCCGTTCCAACTCGGCGTCGCCGAAGTAGATCTGGACGGTCCGGTTGGTGCGCATCGAGCGCTCGATCTCGGCGTTGAGGCCGGCCATCTGCTCGGCGTCGAGCAGCCGGAAGCCGGGCCGGCCGCAATCGGTGGCGGGCAGCCGGTCGGCGAAGTAGCTGTCCGGATCCTCGACCAGCAGCGCCTCCGGCAGCGGCTGGCCCTCGACCGCTGCCGACCAGGCCTGCATCAGCAGCATGAAGCTGTGCAGGTCACCGACCGCGTGGTGCCAGGAGCATCCGATCACCATGCCGCCATCGGACAGCCGGCTGATTCGAGCGGTGAACAGCGGCAGCCCGCCCAACCGGGCCTTGGGCGCATCGACATTGTCGGCATAGCCAGAACCGGGCATGGTGACCCGGGCGACCGCCTCGGGCAGCGTCTCGTCCACGTCGTAGGTGCTCAGGCTGACCCCGGCGTCGTCACAGACCAGTTCGAGCAGCTCGCCCTCGGTGCGCAGCCGGCCGCCGAAGACCGGCAGTTGCTCAAGCGCGCGGGACAGGCCCTGAGCGAGCAGGTCGGTGTCGGCCGCCTTCTCGTAGAAGAACACCACCGAGATCGGCAGGTCGGCCAGGATCGTGTCGAGCACGCCGCACCGGATGACCGTCCCGGTTGCTCGGCCGGCTTGGACCGTCCGGCTGTCGCGTATTTCAGGCCAGGAACTCACTCGGGCCACCTCCAGATAGATCGGCTCAGACATCAGCCGGCCACTGCTTGCCACAGTGGTGCGGCACCCGCAGGCGCCTGCAGGCACCCGGACCAGCGCGGACATGCCGAACATTAGGGCAGCAACCGCCGCCAATCCAGAGCTTGGCCCGCACTGCCCAAACCGCCTCGTCCTGCCCGGTTCAGCACTGCTAGTCACTGAGGCCAGGCAGCGGCCAGGCACAGCTCGTTGACAGGACCTCTGCCGAGCAGTCCAAGGACCTTTGACCCGACCGGTAGGCGGTTGCCCGGACGAACATTGCTGATGCAGGTGAAATGCCGACAGCTAGGTCTGACGGTGTTTCTCACTCGTTCCCGACAGGAGAAAACCGTGAAGCGCAGGACGTTCGATTTCTTGGTAAGCATTACCGGACTGGTGCTGGCGGTCATGCTCATCGTCGCTGGATCACTGCTGTCCTGGGCGCACAACTTCATCGGCGATGAGGTGCACACCCAGCTTGCCGCGCAGCAGATCTACTTCCCGCCGAAGGGCAGCGAGGCAATCGCGGCTCCTGAGTACAAGGCGATGCAGCAGTACGCCGGCCAGCAGTTGACCACTGGCGCGCAGGCCCAGGTCTATGCCGACCATTTCATTGGCAATCACCTGAAGAAGGCCGGTGGCGGCCTGACCTACGCCCAGCTGAGCTCGAAGGCACAGGCCAACCCGGCTGATACCAAGCTCGCCGGCCAGGTCGAGACGATGTTCAAGGGTGAAACGCTGCGTGGCCTGCTGCTCAACGCCTACGCCTTCGGCACGATGGGCACCATCGCCGGTATCGCCGCGATCTGCGCCTTCGTGGCCGCCGGGCTGATGCTGATCCTGGGCGCCCTCGGCCTGGTGCACTCCCGCCGGGTGCCGCCGACCGCCGAGATTCACCTCGGTCAGCCGCGGATCCCTGAAACGGTCTAACCCCTCCTCGGGGCCAAGGCAATCGTGCCGCCCGAAATCGTGAGCAATCGCGGTTTCGGGCGGCA
>JBDSAN010000228.1:0-5287 GCA_039922115.1 Jatrophihabitantaceae bacterium | reverse complement strand
CGGCTTCTACCTGCTGCCGACGGTATTCGGCGCGCTCGGCCGGCACTACCTGCCGGACCTGCTGCTGACCGGCCAGACCGACACCACCGTCTTGCTGCTGCCCGAGCGGATGGTTGGCGGGGTCGGTGGACAGCTACTCGGCGCACTGGTCACCGCCGGTGCGTTCGCGGCCTTCCTATCGACCGCGTCCGGGCTGACGGTGTCGGTGGCCGGCGTGCTGTCCCAGGACGTGCTGGGCGCCCGGATCGCACCGGTTCGGGCGTTCCGGCTGGCCGCGGTGGCCGGAATAGCGGTGCCATACCTGCTCAGCCTGTCCAGCCGCCATCTCGGGCTGGCCGCGGTGGTCGGGCTGGCCTTCGCCCTGGCCGCGGCTACCTTCTGTCCGCTGCTGGTGCTGGGCCTCTGGTGGGCCCGGCTGACCTGGGTGGGCGCGCTGATCGGCCTCGCGGTCGGTGGCCTGCTAGCCAGCACGGCGGTGCTGATCACCATCGCCGGCAGCGCTCCCCGCGGCTGGCCCGGCGCGCTGCTCGCGCAGCCGGCGGCCTGGGCGGTGCCGATCACCTTCGGCGTGATGATTGCCGGCTCGCTGCTGACCCCGGGCAGCCGTCCGGTCAACATCGTCCGGATCATGGTGCGGCTACACGCGCCGGAGTCCCTCGAGCTCGATCGGGGCGAGCAGCCGGCCGGCTCGCTTGACGCGACCAGCGTCCCGGCACCGGCCGACCGCTCGTCGTAGCTAACCGACCGCTCGACGCGGGGCCGCCGGCCGTCCGGCGACGACCCGGTCGCGGTGGGCGAATCATGGCCGGCAATTGCTGCTAGCCGGCCAGGTAACTGCAATCTTTCACGACAGAAACATTCTGGTGACACAGACCACGCTCGTGCACCAGCGCAGTGCGCGATCCACAACGCAGCCAGACCATGCACTCAGCCCGACCCAACTACTAGGAGTGAACTGATGGCTACCAGCACCACAACCGCCCCGCCGACCGAAACCCGCAGCCAGGCCGGGGTCTTTGGCGCCGGCTTCGCTGACCCCGGCCCACTGGGGCTGGCCGGATTCGCGATGACCACCTTCGTCCTGTCCGGCGTCAACGCCGGCTGGTTGTCCGGTTCGGTCGAGGGCGTAGTGCTCGGATTGGCTTTGTTCTACGGGGGGATCGCACAGCTGCTGGCTGGCATGTGGGAGTTCGTGAAGGGCAACACCTTCGGCGCGGTGGCCTTCACCTCCTACGGCGCCTTCTGGATGTCGTTCTGGTACCTGGCTTCGCACACCGACCTGTCCAAGGCCGGCGCCAAGGACGTCGCGCACGGTGTCGGCTTCTACCTGCTCGCTTGGGCGATCTTCACTCTCTACATGTTCGTCTGCTCGTTCCGGACTACCGGCGCGATCATGGCCGTCTTCGGCTTCCTGTTCCTCGCCTTCCTGTTCCTGTTTCTTGGCAAGTACAACACCTCGACCGGGCTGACCAAGGTCGGCGGATATCTGGGCCTGATCACCGCACTGCTTGCCTGGTACGCCTCGATGGCCGCGGTGATGAACGCGACTGCCAGGCGGGTCGTGCTGCCGGTCTTCCCGCGCTAGCAACGGAACCTTCAGCTAGGAGCAGCGATGACCGAAAAACCAGCCGAGACACTGTCCAACCTGGCTCGCGAAGAGCGGCGCTTCGAGCCAGATCAGGCCTTCAGCGCAAGCGCAAACGTCGATGCCAGTAGTTACGACCAGGCAGCGGCCGACCGGCTCGGGTTCTGGGAAACCCAGGCTGCTCGGCTGCAGTGGGACCGGCCCTGGGAGCGGGCCCTGGACTGGTCGAACGCGCCGTTCGCGAAATGGTTCGTTGGTGGCCAGCTCAACGTGGCGGTCAACTGCGTGGACCGGCATGTCGAAGCCGGCCACGGCGATCAGGTAGCGATCCATTTCGAGGGCGAGCCCGGCGATACCCGATCGGTCAGCTACACCGAGTTGCTGGCATTGGTATCGCGGGCGGCCAACGCGCTCACCGAGCTGGGAGTTCGCAAGGGCGACCGGGTGGCTATCTACCTGCCGATGATTGTCGAGTCGGTGGTAGCGATGCTCGCCTGTGCTCGGCTCGGTGCCATTCACTCCGTGATCTTCGGTGGATTCTCTGCCCAGGCCATCTACGATCGGGTGCTCGATGCCGACGCCAGCATGGTGATTACCGCCGACGGTGGTTACCGCCGGGGCGCACCCTCGGCGCTCAAGCCGATCGTGGACGAGGCGCTGGCCAAGGGCGCTACCAGCGTCCGGCACGTGCTGGTGGTCAAGCGATGTGGCAACGAGATCGACTGGACGCCAGATCGTGACGTCTGGTGGGAGGAGATCACCGGCCGCCAGTCCGACCAGCACCAGGCCGAGGCGCACGATTCCGAACACCCGCTGTTCATCCTCTACACCTCGGGAACCACCGGAAAACCAAAAGGGATTTTGCACACCAGCGGTGGCTACCTGACCCAGGTGTCCTACACCCACCACGCGGTGTTCGACCTGAAGCCCGATTCCGACGTGTACTGGTGCACCGCCGACGTCGGCTGGGTGACCGGGCATTCCTACATCACATACGGGCCATTGAGCAATCGGGCGACCGTGGTGCTCTACGAGGGGACGCCGGACACCCCGCATCGCGGCCGGTTCTGGGAGATCGTGGCCAAGTACAAGGTAAGCCTGCTGTATACCGCGCCGACCGCGATCCGGACGTTCATGAAGTGGGGCGAGGATATCCCTGGTAAGTATGACCTTTCCTCGTTGCGGTTGCTGGGGTCGGTTGGCGAGCCGATCAATCCGGAGGCCTGGATCTGGTATCGCCGGGTGATCGGTGGCGACCGCACCCCGGTCGTGGACACCTGGTGGCAGACCGAGACCGGCGCGATGATGATCAGCCCGCTTCCCGGCGTCACATCAACCAAGCCAGGCTCTGCCACCCGACCGCTGCCTGGCATCAGCGCTGAGGTGGTCGACAACTCCGGGACTCCGGTGCCCAACGGCGGTGGTGGCCTGCTAGTGCTGACCGAACCGTGGCCGTCGATGCTGCGCGGGATCTGGGGCGACGATGATCGCTACCGCGACACCTACTGGTCCCTTTTCGCCGAGCAGGGCTACTACTTTGCAGGCGATGGTGCCAAGAAGGACGACGACGGCGACCTGTGGCTGCTCGGCCGGGTGGACGATGTGATGCTGGTGTCCGGCCACAACATCTCGACCACCGAGGTCGAATCCGCGCTGGTGTCGCATCCCTCGGTGGCCGAGGCGGCGGTGGTCGGAGCCACCGACGCGACCACCGGGCAGGGCATCGTGGCCTTCGTGATCCTGCGCGGCGATCAGGTGGTCGGCGACGATGATGGCCTTGAGCTGATCGGGCGGTTGCGTGAGCACGTGGCCAAGGAGATCGGGCCGATCGCCAAGCCGCGCCAGATCCTGCTGGTGGCCGAGCTGCCCAAGACCCGCTCGGGCAAGATCATGCGGCGGTTGCTGCGCGATGTCGCTGAGCACCGGGCTGTCGGCGATGTCACCACGCTGGCCGATTCGACGGTGATGGACTTGATCTCGCAAAAGCTGCCGGCGGCCGCGGCGGAGGACTAACACCGCTCGCGGTAGCTTGCTGGCATGGACGCCTCGGACTGGGATGCCCGCTACGCCGCCGCCGCCGAGCTGATGTGGTCGGCTGCGCCGAACCGCTGGGTAGCCGAGGAGCTTGCTGGCTTGCCGCCGGGCCGCGCGCTGGACCTGGCGGCGGGGGAGGGCCGCAACAGCATCTGGCTGGCCGGCCTGGGCTGGTCGGTCACGGCGGTCGACTTCTCCGAGGTGGCGCTGGCCAAGGGCCGCCGGCTGGCTGCCAGCGCTGACGTTGATGGCGCTGATATTGATGGTCCGGCGGCGCGGATCAGCTGGCAGGCCAGCGACCTGCTCAGCTTTGAACCGGAGCCGGCCGGCTTCGACCTGGTACTGCTGTGTTACCTGCAGCTGGCCGCTGAGCAGCGCTCGCTGGTGATCCGGCGCGCGGCGAGTGCGCTCGCACCCGGTGGCAGCCTGCTGGTCATCGCCCACGACAGCCGCAACCTGGCCGAGGGCGTCGGCGGGCCACAGGACCCGGCGGTGCTCTACGGCCCGGTCGAGATCGTGGCCGACCTGTCCTTCGCCAAGGTTGGCGTGCTGGTCGAGAAGGCGGTCTCGGTCAGCCGGCCGGTTCCGGGTGCCGACCGGCCGGCGATCGACGCGCTGGTGCGGGCGGTCCGGCCACGCTGATCAGCCGGTCGGCCGGGCGAGCAGCCCGGTGCATTGCCGAAGCTGGTTGAACTCGGCATCGATCCGCTGGGCGTTGGCGCCGGTTGCCGGTGGCGAGACGCCCTGGTTGTCGAGCTGGGACGGCACGAACCGGGCAGAGCGAACCCGGTTGCCGGCGAAGGTCAGGGTGAGCACCCCGTTGTCGTCCTGGGCATTGTTGAACGAGCGCCACCACAGGTAATTGCCCAGGCCGTAGGCGACGTAGCTGCCGTCCGGACGCCAGCCGGCGCCCTGCAGGACGTGCGCGTGGGTGCCGATCACCGCGGTGGCGCCGGCCGCGGCGAGGGTGTCAGCGAGCGTGCGCTGGTCGGAGTTCGGGCAGCCCTGATACTCGGTGCCCCAGTGCAGGTAGGCGATCACGATGTCAGCGCGGGCCTTGGCAGCCTTCACCGAGGCAACCAGCCGGTCGGAGTAGGCGTTGGCGATCCCCGGGCTGGTATCGGTAGCCGAGAAGTGCGCCAGGGTCTCGTCCTGCACCTGGCTGGCGGCCACGATCGCGATCCGAACGCCGTTGATCGTCCGGTAGTAGGGCGCGTAGGCGGCTGCGGCGTTCCTACCGATCCCGACCACCGGAAAGCCGCTGTGGCTGATCGCGGCCAGCGTCTGGCTGAGCCCGCCAGAGCCGTAGTCGGCGCCGTGGTTGTTGGCCATGGTGGCCACGTCGACGCCGGCATCGGCCAGCGCGGTGAACGCCGATGGCGGGGCTTGAAAGGTGAAGCTCTTGTTCTCCGGCCGGCCGCCGACCGCGACGGCGGTTTCCAGGTTGACCATGCTCAGGTCGGCATCGGCCAGCACCGGAGCCGATGCTCCGAACGCGGTGGCCGGGTTGGCGGCCAGCCGATCGGCGGTCCGCTCGGCGAAGTTGACGTCACCGGCAAATGCGATCGTGAATGTCCCAGGATCATCCGTCGCGGACGGCGAATCTGACGGCGGCGAATCTGACGGCGGCGAATCTGACGGCGGCGCGGTCGATGCGACGATCGGTTC
>JBDSAN010000227.1:0-6364 GCA_039922115.1 Jatrophihabitantaceae bacterium | reverse complement strand
CCTGTCCAAGATCCTTGGTATACCCCAGGTCGGCCTCGGGGGTCCGCCGGATTAGTGAATCAGGTCCTGCCACGGACCCTATACATTTTTAGTAGCTTCTGCTTTGATTAGCATAATTTAGGGTCTTTATAAGGGGAGTGCAATGAAGAAGTACGCGGTGACCGGAATAGTGTTTTTTGCGGCAGTGGCGGCCGCAGTGGGCCTCGCACCTGCGGCGCAAGCGCAGCCGCCGGGCTACTTTGTCGGCTATTACTCCTCCGAAGCGGCTTGCGTGACGGCAGGTGACTTCGGGGTTGCCCACGGTGAATGGGCCTACTACGCCTGCACCCTCTGGGGAGTACAGGCGCCTCGACGCTCCTTGTGGGCCGAGAACTCCTGACGGCCCGAACCGAGGGGACTCCCCGACCGGGCACGAGCTGGTCCGCCGTGCGGTGGCCGGGCTGCGCCGCAAGTACGGCATCCGCCCGGCCGCCAAGGCCGCGCTGGTGACCGCGCAACTGGCCACCATCTGCGCCGCGATGCAAACCCAGCTGGTCGACGCCGATGCTCGAGCTCAGGCCGCGACCGGGCGCTGCTGCTGGTCGGCTACGCGGCCGCGTAACGCCGCAGCGAACTCGTCGCCCTGGACCTGGCCGATGTCACCGACTCCCCCGCCGGGCTGTCGGTGTTCATCCAATCCAGCAAGACAGACCAGGAAGGCCTCGGCGCCTTCGTCGGCATCACCCACGGCCACCCACCGACCTCGTGCACCATCACCTGCCCGATCCGGGCCTGGCGCCACTGGGTCGAACTCCTCGCCACGGCCGCCGGCTGCCCGGTCGAGGACCTGCCCGGCCACTCCCCCGCGTTCCGGCCGATCACCCGCCACGGCCAACTCGGCACCCCCACCGACCCGACCCCGACCCTCGCCTGACCGGCCAATCAGTCGCGCTCATCGTCAAAAACGCCGTCGCGTTGCTCGACGACCCGGCACGGTTCCCGCCCACCAGCTACGCCGGACACAGCCTGCGCGCGGGCTTTGCCACCCAAGCCGCGGTACAGAGCGCAGCGCAACCTTAAAAGCTTGGGCGCAGACCGGATCATCAGCCTTGACGGCGATCCGGAAATGGTGAATCGACGAGCACCGCACCCGAGACGAGCAGCTGCGCACATGGATCCAGGTCGGTTCGGTAGCTGGGACGGATTCTGAGCCCTGCGGCTGGCCGCTCGGCGCGATCTTCCGTCGCGGCGGTGACCGGCGTCGGAGGTGTGAACGGCCCGGCCAGGGGATCCGCCGGTGTCGGGCAGGTCCGGTAGGACGTGCATGATGAGGAATGAGGTGGTGAGTATGACGTCGGAGGAGTCAGCCGGGGCGGGGCAGCCGGTCGCGAGCGGGGTCGACGCGGGGCGGCTGGCCGGTCTGCGGCGCTGGAACCTGGGTCTGGCCGCTCTTCACGCCGCGCAGGCGATCGTGATCGTTTTTCTTGGCGGCGGTTTCGCGATCACGGTCACCTCCTCCTATCCGCAGGGGCCACCGGGAACCGCGGCGCCGGTGCCGGCGGCGCTGTTCGCCGTCGGGATCGGGCCGGCGGTGGCGGTGTTCCTAGCCCTGGCCGCCCTTGATCACCTGCTCACCGCGACCCTGCTGCGCGGTGTGTACGAGGCCGACCTGCGGAGCGGGGTCAACCGAGCCCGCTGGATCGAGTACTCCCTCAGCGCCACGATCATGATCGTGCTGATCGGCTTCTACTTCGGTCTGACCGGCATCACTACCGTGGTTGCGGTGATCGGGGCGAACATCGCAATGATCCTGTTCGGATGGCTGCAAGAACAGGCGAACCCGCCCGGCCGTAACCGGACCACGATGCTGCCGTTCTGGTTCGGCACCGTGGCTGGCGCCGCGCCGTGGGTCGCGATCACGATCAACCTCGTCGGCGCGGACCAAGTGCCGGGGTTCGTGACCGGCATCTTCGTGTCACTGCTGATCCTTTTCTTCACCTTCGCGCTGAACCAATGGCTGCAATACCGCCAGGTCGGGCCGTGGCGCAGCTACGCCTTCGGCGAGAAGAGCTACCTGGTGCTCAGCCTGATCGCGAAGTCCCTGCTGGCCTGGCAGATCTTCGCCGGCTCACTCGCGTCCTGACCCAGTTCAGGTAACCCGCAGCGGCCGGACACGGCGTCTGTCGGCTTCTTGCGGTCAGGGGTTGCAGTCCGGGCACCAGCGGGGCTCGGCTGTGGTCACCGCGCGGGCTCGGGTGTGCTGGCAGGGGCACACGGGGCAGGTGTAGGTGTCGGCCTGGGCGAGGTCGGTCGGTGTGTGGCAGGCGGCGCAGGGCAGCCCGGGCACGGTGGCGGTCTGGCCGTAGCCGGGGCTGGCGCAGGCTGGGCAGGCGGTATCCAACCGCCGGGCCAGGCTCTGGCCTAGGTGGGTAAGTACGGTTTGCCGGGTGGGGTTGTGATGGGCCCGCAGGTCGGGCTCGATGAGGGCGTGCCCGTCCTCGGAGCGCTCGGCGGCAGCGCGGATGGCCGAACCGAGCTGACGCGGGTCGCTGATGCCTTTGACGATGTCGCGTGGGGCGCCCCCGAGCGCGGGACGCGCGGTGACGGCTTGGCCGGGGAAGCCCCATGCGGCGAGGGCTGGCTCGATCTCGCCGTAGTTCCGCGCCCGGCGGCCGGGGCCGGGATGGGACAGGGTGCGGTTTCCCTGAATGACCTCCAGCCCGCGGGTGTCGTCGAGGAACAGCAGGATCTCCTCGTGCCCGGGTAGCCCGAGGCCGGGCAGCGGCCCGTAGGAGGCTTCGCTGGCCAAGCCGTAGGGCAGCCCGAGGGCCTGCATGCCCAGTCGCGCTTTGGCCCGAGCGGCCTCGACCGGCGCTAGGCTGCGGGCGATGTCGCCGGTGAAGGTGCCGAACTGGTCGGTGTCGACGCTGTCGGCGGCGATCACCCGGGCGTCGAGAATGTCGGCGAACGCGGGAGCGACGTGCCAGTGTTTGCCGTGCAGCGTGGCGAACGCGATCACCGCGCCCCGGTAAGCCCCGCCCACACAGGACTCAGATCTGGGGGCCGCCACCTGGTCCACACCGGGGTCGGTCGCGGGCATCAGGCTGCCCCGGGGGCGGTGGTGCTGCGCGGCTGCAGCAGGCTGAGGATCTCCCCGATCTGGTGCTCGTGCTCCACCGGGTGCCGTAGCGGTAGCTCGGGACGGATTTGGTAGCGGTTGCGCCGGCCGTCACGGGCGCGCTGCAGGTAGCCGGCGTCCACGAGGTCGGCCACGATGCGCTGCGCGGCCCGTTCGGTCACCCCGACCCGGTCCGCGACGTCGCGAAGCCGGATCCCGGAGTCGGCGGCGATGCAGAACAGCACGTGCGCGTGGTTAGTGAAGAACGTCCAATCCGCCATGGACACATCCTACAAGACGTGATTCAGATAACGCTCCTTCCAATACGCGACACTATTGACGTGTATTAGCTATCGCGTAACACTGAGCGTGTTCATGGGGTCGGGCGGAGAGGCAGGGCTATCAGATGACAGACGAGGAACAGCTCGCGCAGGTCCAAAACCACAGGTGCCGAGACGTCGGGGACGAGTCG
The DNA here is from genome assembly GCA_039922115.1 of Jatrophihabitantaceae bacterium. Classification (GTDB taxonomy): domain Bacteria; phylum Actinomycetota; class Actinomycetes; order Mycobacteriales; family Jatrophihabitantaceae; genus Jatrophihabitans_A. The sequence goes on along the minus strand of JBDSAN010000227.1, from coordinate 2,795 downwards.
AGGCAAGGCTCGTGCGCCTGGGTCTCCGACGTGAGCGGCGGGGGTTCCCCGCCGCCGTGCTGGCTCCAGCGGGCCAGCGACCGCGCTCGCCTCGAGCACGCGTGCGCCGTTCTGCGTCACTACGCGATCGTGGCCTATCCCGCAGTCGGGCCGCAGCACCCGGCCTCGACCCGGGAACGAATCCGCAGACATCTGCTGGCGTTGTTCCCTGACGCGGACTGCACCTACCTGTTCTGGACGGCGGAGGAGGACGCCCGCTGTCTCAGCCCGGACGGGACGCTGCGCGTTCCGTTGCTGGTCCACGTCGACGGCCCGGCGATCGCGACGTCGGCCCGGGCCGCGTTCGACCTGGTCGGGCTCATCGCCGAACCAGGGCCCGAGCCGGGCACGATGCTTGTGAGCCGGGGGTGACCGGGCTCGGAGCGCTCCTGCTGCTGGTTGTCAGCGTCCCGCTGGCGGCGGCTGTTCTCGCCGCTCTGGCGAGCGCACAGGTGGGGTTCGCGCCGACCGTGGGCCGGGTCGGGCCCGCGGCGGCGGGGCTGAGCCTGGGGCTGAGCGTGGCCGTGGCGGTGGTGGTGTTCTGCCCGGGGGCGGCCCCGGTCGCGGCTGACCTGTGGCCTGCGGCTGGCGGCCCGGCGCCGTTGGCGCTGGTCGGTGACCGGGTCAGCGTGGCGTTGTTGCTGCTCGTCTGCTCGGTCTCAACCGTCGTGCAGGTGTTCGCCCGGCGCTACCTCACCGCGGACCCCCGCGCGGGCTGGTTCACCGCCGCGGCGGGGTTGTTGACCGCAGCTTCGGCCGGGCTGATGTGCGCGGCGACGCTGCTGACGTTCGCGCTGTGCTGGAGCGCGGCGGGCGTGGCGCTGTGGCTGCTGCTGGGCACCTACCGCCGGCTCCCGGCGGCCCGTGACGGGCAGGCCCGGACAGCGCGGGCGTTCCTGCTCGGCGACGGTGCGCTGTGGCTGGCGGTGCTGCTCGCCACCGACCGCTTCGGCACCGTCTCGCTGCGCCACGCCGATCAAACCCGAGTGCGCGAACAGCTGAGCGGGCACCCGGCGACGCTGGGCGTCATCGCCTGCCTGCTTGTGTTGGCAGCGCTGTCGCGCTCCGCCCAGCTGCCGTTGCACCGTTGGCTGCCGGCGACCCTGGCCGCCCCGACCCCGGTCTCGGCCCTGCTGCACGCCGGCGTCGTTAACGCCGGCGGGGTGCTGCTGGTCCGCCTCGCTCCCTTGATTCACCCCAGCGCCGCAGCGAGCGTCCTTGCCGTCACCGCCGGCGGGTTCACCGCTGCCTACGCGGGCGTGCTGATGCTCACCAAACCCGACATCAAAGGGGCGTTGACCTACTCCACGATGGGCCAGATGGGTTTCATGGTCCTCACCGCCGGGCTGGGCCTGTACGCCGCGACCCTGTTCCACCTCATCGCCCACGGCCTGTACAAGGCCAGCCTGTTCCTGTCCTCAGGAACACAGACCCACCGCGTGCTGCGCCGCGCCGGCGCACCCCCCGCACCCCGCCTCGGCCCCGCGCGGCGAGCCGGCGCGCTGGTGCTCGCCACCGTCGTGCCAGCGGCGGCGCTGGCCAGCGCCCAGCTGCTGCTACCCGGCGGCACCCGCGGCGCCTCCACCGGAGCCCTGCTGGTGTTCGCGTGGGCCAGCGCCGAGACCGCTCTCCACGCCTGGCTCAGCCGCAGCGCCACCTCGCGATCGACACTCATCATCAGCGCCGCGATCGGCGTTGCCTGCGCGCTCTACGTCGGGCTGGTGCACCTGTTCACCACGACCCTCGCCCCGGCCCTTCCCGACGACGCCCCAGCCGGGGCAGCACCGTGGCTGTTGCTGGGCGCCGCCCTCGTCCTCGCCTGGCTGTCCACGCTCATCCGCCACGCCGGCAGCGGCTCCGGCCTGATCGCCCGCGTGCATCACAGCGTCTACGTCAACGCCCTCGCCGCCGGCCACGTCACCCCTGCCCGCACGCTACGGATTATCGCGCGACTCACCCCACACCGGACTACGAGCTCGCCGCGTCTGGACCCTGTCACCGCTGGAGGAACGCCATGACCGCCCCACCACACCTTCACCGGCCAGGCACGGGCTCCGGCACCGATACAGCACTCGCTGGACCACCCCTTGGCGGCTTGGTGCCCGAGGACCCAAGCGCGACGCTCGATCGTCGCCGGGCCCGGCTGCGCAGCGACGTCTCCCTTGCCGCCCGGGTCCTGCCCACCCACTACCCGCTGACGACCTTCATCGCCGTCAACCCCCTCGACGGCCTGCGCCACCTGCCCTTCCATGCCGCCGCACAGCGGGCTGGCGAGCTGTACGGCGCCCGAGCGACCTTGCCCGAGGCCGCCTACCGCCGTTACCACGCGCAAGGCCGGATCACTGACCTCGACCTCGAGGCTGTCTTGACCCGCCGCTACCCGCGCATCCTCGACCAGCCGCCGCTTCCCCTGGGCGGGCGCGCCGTCGAACTGCTGAGCGTGCTCCGAGCCGACCTGCAGCACGGCCAGCCCGCCCCCGACCCGGTGCGCGTCTATCGCACCATCAGTGAACAAGCCGCGCCCGCAGTCGCTGACCGGGTCGACGCGCTGGCCAGCCGCTGGTGCGCCGCTTTCCTCACCGCCGACGACACGGCCTGGCCCATGCCCGGGCGCCGCGACGGGTTCTACCCAGCCTGGCGCGACCTCGCCCACCGCGACCACACCCTCACCCGCGCCGCCCGCGCCGCCCTTCGCGCGCTACCGGCACGCGCTGAGGACGCCGCGCTGACCGCGCTGCGCACCCTCGGCGTCGCCG
>JBDSAN010000226.1:0-12737 GCA_039922115.1 Jatrophihabitantaceae bacterium | reverse complement strand
GCTGCAGCAGCGCTCGTTCGAGACCCGCGAGGGCGAGAAGCGCACCGTCATCGAAATGCAGGTCGATGAGGTCGGTCCGTCCCTTCGCTACGCCACCGCGAAGGTCAACCGGACCCAGCGCGGCTCGACCGCCAGCGGGACAGGCGATGATCCCTGGTCCGGCAACAACGCTGCCGGGTTCACCGATGAGCCTCCGTTCTGATGGACACCCGCAACCAGAACCCCACCCCGACCAGCTGGGAGATCCCGGCCGCGATCGCGGCCTGCGTGCTCGTGATCGCCTTCCTCGCCCTCCCCGTCGGGCAAGGCCTGGCCGAGGTCGTGTCCGGGCACGGCTTCCGGTGGCCGACCGTCGTCAGCCGAGTCGGTGTCCATCCGGTCCTCAGCGCAGGCCTGCAGCTGCTGCGCGGTCACCCCGGGCGCAACCTCAGCCCCGCCGACCACAGCGGGATGCCGGCAACCTGGCTCGTCTACCTCACGATCGGCATCCTGCAGGCGCTGCTCATCGCGGCCGCGACCGGCGGACTCATTGCCTGGTACCGGTTCCTCGGCCCGGGCGGTGGCAGGGGCATGGCCAGCCGCCGGGAAGCCACCGCGGTGCTCGGCCCGGGCCGGCTGCTGGAGCATGCCGACATCCTGCGCCCCGACCTGCGCACCCACACCCGCCGCACGTCCACGGACCTACGCAGCTGGTCGACGCGCTCGTGACCCAGGACACCTGTTCACCTCACCGGCAAGCCTGGTTTGCCTGCTGGCGGTGCGAATGCTCGATCTTGGCCGAGACACCCAGCCGGATACCGGCCCGCTGTCCACAACACCGGGCCAGCGAGCTGATCTGGGGCTACGGCAGACCGTCCGAGGTGGTAGACCTCGATGCCGACATTCCGCTGGGTCGGACATCAGCCGAGACCCATCCCCATCTCGGCGCCGCGAATGCCCGCCTGCAGCAGGCTGTTTTGGCGTTCGACGCCGAGACCGACGGCGTGGCCCGGGCAGACCGGCGAATTTCGATCGCTGACGCCCGGGCCGCGTACCTGATCGGCTACGGGCTGCCTATCGACTCCATCGACTCGCTCGGCCACGGCCCGAGCCTGCCCTGAACGACCGGCCACGAATGCAGCACACCCAGAGGGACGAACCGTGAAATCATTGAGTAATCGCAGCGATTTGCAGCAATACGGCTGGCGGATGGGACGCTCGCACGAGCCACGCGGAGTGGATCTGTGGGTGCCCTATGACCGCACCTGCGGAGTGTTCGGGGTGCAGGGATCAGGCAAAACCCTGGACCTGCTGACTCCGGCGTTGCTGCCCCATCCCGGCGCGGCCCTGGTGACCCTGACCAAACCAGAAGACCTCTACCTGACGTTGCGGGCCCGCCAGGCCCCGGCCGAGTCCGGTGGTCCGCCGCGGCCGATCGCGGTGTTGGATCCCTACGGGCTGGCGCCGGGCCTGCCCGAGCTGGTGTTCGACCCGATCGCCGGCTGCGCGGATCCCGAGGTGGCTGAGCGTCGCGCGGCCGCGTTCGCTGCCGGCACCGTGCAGGCGGCGTCGGAGGGCCAGGGCGACACCGCCGCCCGGTTCTACGCCACCGAGGCGACCAAGGTGTTGCAGGGTTTCTTCCACGCCGCCGCGCTCACCGATCGCAACCTGGAGCATGTGTTGGGCTGGGTCGCGCAGCCACGAGCGGCCCGGGAGCCGGAGAACATCCTGGCCAGCCACCCGCACGCGGCGCCGTACTGGGACGGGTTGCTGCGCGATGCGCTCAACGGAGGTAACGCCGAAACGGCCAGCAACACTGCCACCACCGTGCAGCAGGCGATGAAGCTGTTCTTCCAACCGAAGTATCGCGCGCGCTGTGTTCCGGGCCCGGGCCGGCCGGCCACCGACGTCAACGCGGTGATCGCCGCTGGCGGCACGCTGTACCTGCTCGGCCGCGATGACCGGATGCTGTCCGCCGCGCCGCTGATGACCGCGGTCGCTGAGTTCGTCCTGGACGCAGCGAAGGACCTCGGAATGGCCAGCCCACACGGCCGGCTGTGCCCACCGCTGCTCGCGGTGCTGGACGAGCTGCCCTCGATCGCGCCGATACCGACCCTGAAGCAGCGGATGGCCAACGAACGCGCCCTCGGCGTTTCCTTCATCTACGCCAGCCAAACCCTACGGCAAATGGTGATCCAGTACGGCGAGGACGAGGCGTGGGCGCTGTTCGGGTTGACCAACGTGATCGCGGTATTCGGACGAGGCAAGGACATGAAGCTGTATGAGGAGCTGAGCCGGCTGATCGGCGATATCCGGGTCGAACGGATCACTCGCTCCAGCGGCGGCCGCGGCGGCAGCTCAAGGTCCCGATCCAGCGAGGACGTGCCCGTCCTCAAACCGGCCGCGATGCGCCAGATACCGGCCAAACGAGCCTTGATCGTCGCCGATGAAGCGCCGCCGATCATCGCCGCGCTCAGCCGCTGCGTCGACGGCCCAGCAGGGCAGGCACTGCTGAAACAACAGCAAGCTGTTCGCGCGACAGTCGAACAGGCCAGACCCGCCACGGCCGACATCGCACGCACCACCGAAGAAGCGATCACCTGGTCACGCATCAACGGACTTTCCCCCACCCACGACAGGGCATCAGGCGACTATGGCGATGAATCGAGGACCTGGTGAACGGCGACGACGCGATCGGCAAGATCGCATCCCACTTCCCCGCGCCGCCACCGCGGATCCAGAAGACCCTCATCGACCTGCAGGCCAAACCGCCCGAGGCCGAGGATCACCAAACGCCTGAGGCCCGCGCCCAGCAGCTCGCCGACTTCTACAAGCAACACCGCCAGCTACCCCGACCGTGGGATCCGCCCACCTGCGAGCCCGAACTACGCCGGCACGTCTGGCAATGGCTGGACAAAGTCGCAGCCTGGCTCAACCAGGAATACGTATGGCAACCCGAGCAGATGATCCCGGCCTGCTGGCCGTTCCACCCGCACATCGCTCACGAACTCGCGGTCCTGGCCTGCCTACGCTGGGACATCGGCGCAGAATCAACAGCCGAAGGGCTCGAATCCTGGCACCGCTTCACACTGCCCGGCTTCCTCGACCGCATGACCACCCGCCTCGACACCACCTGCCGCGCCCAAGAACACAAACCCTGGCCCGCCCTCGCCCGACAACGGCACTACGCCACCTCCGAATCAGAAATGCGTCGCAGCCTGCTGTACTCGCGCGACACCGGCGATCATGCCTCGAGCACGGCGTCCACCGCGAGGGTGGAGGGCTAGGGCACCGGCTGCCGAAGGCGATTGCGGTGCCTTGGCCGCCGGTGCCTGTCCCGGGGTCAAGCAGAGCGGCCGCCGCCCTTTCGGTTGTTCGTGCCGCCGGCGGCGGCCACCACGGCTGCTACACCGAACAGAATGGGCGCCAATCCAAGCGCGGCGCCGTGAAGGACGACAGCCGCGATGAGGATCGCGATGACGAGTACCCCGGCCAGCACGGCCAGTACGAGCACGCGTCGGTTGCTGTTCTTGTCGTCAGGCGGGTCCGTGTCGGACCCTTCGCTATTGGTCTGAGTTGCCACCGGACGTTCCCTTACCTGTCTTGATGGAGGGAATGCCAGGCGAGCCCGGCGCCAACAGGTCGGGTGCGACATGGTGGTGGGCGAGGTGCCTGGCAAGAGGGCGGCGCTATCAGTAGTCCGCAGTGCGGCTCCGATAGGTGCGCCGATGGGTGGGAGCCTAATTCCGGCGCCTAACCTAACCGAATCGACGGAATCGGCCCGCCGGCTTTGCGCGAGCACAAGCAGGTAATCAATGCGTCGTAGTGAGGCTCGGCCCGAGGCTCTGACACCGGAATGACCGCGCTCGCGGTCTAAGACTCGTCCATCGCGCATCGCCCTCGGGGTAGGGAGAGGCAGCGCTCCGCTGCCTCTCGAGCGTGAACACCAGGTGGAGCGTCGGTTGCCCCGGACGCCTGGGGGACTAATCCCAGGCCGAGAACGGGCCGCCTCTGCTTGGCCGGGAACGGTACCACCACGAACCCGCCCTATCTAGCGAAGGCATTTACGAGACAACGAAGGCCAGGACGTGTGTGTCCTGGCCTCGCGTTGCTCACGCACACTCTCTGGCGGTAGTCAATCGCTGAGAATGCTCTCCGTCAGTGCCCAATTAAGGCGGCGTGAAATCACTGACGGTCACCTGGTGTTACGCTCGCACACCTTGAGAAGGCGCACGACTGCACCCGGAGCTTCCGGGCACGGGCGCAAAGCTACAACTAACATTCGGAGCAGGGCTCCCTTCGGAGCAAAGATGTGACCTAAATCACAAGCTAGCCCCGAAAGCCGATCACTCTCGGACCCCGACGATCTATACGTTCTACGTCAAGCAGAACTGTGCAGGCGTGCGAGGAGCTACACACGCTTACGCACATTCGATCGAATTAGGGCACAGAAGAAATGCTGCGCCGATTCGCAATTGGGCTGGTTACGCTCCGTTAACACACTGCGCACAATTCTTTGTTTGTCGACAAAGTTTCTACCAGTCCAAGGTGCAGACAATAACGAGGTAAGCGCCCTTGAGTTCGCCTGTGGCTTGCCGCGAACTTTGCTCTCTATGTCCGACTCCGGGTGTGGTGCGAGTCACAATGGGCAGCCTGTAGAAGCCGCCGTTGCCGACCCAATCTAGCGCTGAGGCGACGGTGGGTCTTGGACTTGGGGATTGACGCCGGGGTGGTAGTCGGGGTCGTTGCGGAGCTGTTCGCGGGTGGCTGCGGTGCGTTGTTCGATGTCGTCGGTGTTGGGGATGGCTGGGGGTAGGGCGTCTTCGCAGTCGTCGACGAGCCGGTATAGCAGTTCTCGGCCTGGGCGTTGTTCGGGCAGCGGTTCGGTGCGGGCGAGGCGGGGGAGTTCGGTTTCGATGTTGTAGCCGGCCTGCTGTGCGCGGGCCAGCGCTGCGCGCAGGTCGTTCCAGTCCGGGCCGTTGGTGATGCTGGGGTTGATGCGGGCGATGAGGGGCCGCCACTGGTCGGGGTCGGGTGCCTGCAGTGCGGTGTCGGCGGTGGTCTCAGAGCCGGCGGTGCTCGGCTGCGCGGGCGGGGCTGGCGGTGCTGGGGCTTCTTCGGCCGCAGTCATGTGGGTGCTCCTCGGGTGGTGTGTCACGTCGGGCAGAGCGGCCGGTTCTTCGTCGACCAGGCGGTCGTACACGGTGGCGGCGGTCGGTGGCGGCTGGTCGGGTTCGGCGTGGACAAGTCGCTGCAGCTGGCTGGGCACGTCATAGCCGGCGACGGTGGCCCGGTCGAAGGCGGCCGCCAGCTGAGGCCAGTCCTTGTCGGTGGCCAGGTACGGCGCGACGGTGTCGACGAGCGGCGCCCACGCTTCGGTGGGCGTTGCGTCGGCGCTGGGGGTGGCGGGTGTTGCGGCCGCGGTGTCGGTGTCTGGTTCCGGTTCGAACAGGGCCGGGTCGTGCGGGACGGCGTGGTTGTTTTCGTGCGTGTCCGGGTTGAGCAGTCGATGTGCCGTCATGTAGACCGTGGTCGGGTCGGCGCCGGTGACAGTGGCGATGCGCTGCAGCTGGCTCATCGCGTTGTCGGTGTCGGGACGGCTGGTGCCATCTGCCCGGAACAGAGCCGTTTGGACCGCAGGGGTGACGGCGGCCGCGCGGAGGATCGAGGCCTCGTCCGGTCGCTGGGCGGCGGCGTCGAGGTAGGGCGCGATGGTGGCATCGACTGCCAGGTCGAGCAGCGGGCGGGTGGAGGTGAGGAGCTCGGCGAGGTGGTCGCTGCCGTGGGTGTCCAGGAGTTGCGCGGGGTCGGCGCCGGTGGGTAGGTCGAGCAGGCGGCTGTGGGCGGTGGGGTAGTGGGTGTCGAGCAGTCGGTGCATTTTCAGTGCGGCGGCCTGGCCGGCGGGGTCGTTGTCGTAGCCGGCGATGACGTGCCGGGCGGTGAGTGGGCTGATGGTGTTGAGGGTGTCCAGTTGGGCGGCGGTGAGCGCTGTGCCTCCGGAGTAGACGGCGACAAGGTTGAGTCCGTGGGTGGCGGCGGTGTGGTTGATCGCAGCGGCGTCCAGGGGCCCTTCGACGATCGCGAGGTCGGCCCCGGCCTGCAGGGCGGTGATGGTGTTCGGGTCGAGCCCATGGGGGAGTTCGCCCTTGCGGTACAGGGCGGTGGTGGGTCCGTTGATGTATCGCGGGTTGCGGTCGTTGACCCGGTCGGGGTGCGCGCGGCCGCTGAAGGTGACCATGTGTCCGGCAGGGTTGTAGATCGGCAGCATGAGCCGGTCGCGGAAGGTGTCGATGAGGCTGTCGCGGCTGGAGATCTTGGCCAGACCGGCGTCGATCATGGCCTTGTCGGTGATGCCGAGACCGCGCAGGTGGTCGACGAGGTTGGTCCACCCTGCGGGGGCGTAGCCGGCCTGCAGGCCGCCCAGGCCGCGGCCGGCCAGGTAGCCGGGTACCCACGAATCGGCTGCGCGTGATTGGTAGAACTCGTGCGCGGCGGCCAGTGCCTGCAGCTGCTCGATGAGTACCGGGTCCGGCGCGAGGACGGTCCGGCCGCCGCTGTCCGGGCGCAGGGTGTGGGCGGGTCGCCAACCGATGTCCGGTTCGCTCGTTGGCCAGCCGCCGGCCGATGGCGGGTCGGCGTAGGTGGGTGTGGGGTCCTCACGGCGCAGCTCGTCGAGGACGAGGTCGATGTCCTCGGGTGGAAGCTCGCCGGGGTCGCTGTCTGGCTGCTCATCCGGCGGCGGGATGTCGTGCGGGCCGGCATCGACGGTGGCCAGGTCGGTGTCGTCGGGTGGAAACGGGTCGTCGCCGGCGGGTGGGAGCTGGTCGTCGGCGTCCGGGTCGGGCAGCGTGACGTCCTCGGCGGTCAGCGGCTCCTCTTCGGTGAGCAGCGCGACGTGCCAGAGCAGGACGGTGGCCAGCTGGTCGGGCCGGAGCAATTGCAGTTGCGAGCTCATCGCGGTGGCGGCGTGGGTGATGAGGGTGGCGGGATCTGCGCCGGCGCGCTGCGCGGTGTCGATCCGCGCGACGACGACAGGCCAGAGCCGGTCGGCGGTGATCCGGTCGGCGATGGGCGTACCGAGGGTGGTGGCCAGCTGACCTGTCCAGGCCGGCCGCACTGTGAGGCTGCCGGCCGGTTGCGCGGCCACGACATCGGACAGGTGCCGGGCCAGGCGATGCCACAGCGCTGCGGAGGGGAATTCGGCGGGTAGCGGACCTTCGGCCAGGGCTTCGCGCAGGAGCCGGTCGACGGGCATGCCTGCGGTGTCAGCGAGGGTGAGTCGGGCGGCGATGAGCGGCCATTGCGGATCGGTGTCGGTGCCGACCTGGTAGCCGAGGGCTGCGATGTGCTCGCTCCACCGGGTCATGCCGTCGACCTGGTGGCCGGCGTGGCTGACCGCTCGGGCGGTGAGCTCGCGGTGCAGCGCCTGCCGGGCGAGGGTGTGCGGTCGGGGTCCGGCCGGTCGCAGGTCGGTGTCGGGCACGGAGGTGGCGGCCCGCCATTGGCTGAGTTCGGCGAGCAGGTTGTGGTCGTCGAGGTAGGGCTGGGCCCAGGCGGGTGCGGTGGTCGGTGTCCAGAGTTCGACGTGCCGGCTGTGCTGGTCGACCAGGTCGGCGAGCAGGGTGTGGGTGGCGTGCAGGTGCTCGCTCCAGCGGGGCGAGGCGGTCAGGGCGTAGGGGATGGCGGGCAGCCACGGTAGCGGCCCATGGCCTTGGGAGTGGTTGCCGCTGGGGTCCAGGCGCCAGTCCAGCACCGCGGCCAGGTCGCTGGCACCGTCGAGGGTTCGGGCGCCGGCGGCCTGGGTGAGCAGGTCGATCGCGTCGTGACCGTCGAGCTGTAGCAGCGCCAGGTGCGCCCGCAGCGTCTCCCATGCCTCAGCCTCGCTGACACCGGGTACGGCAGCTTCGGCGGCGTGGGTGAGCTGGTCGAGTTGTTCGGAGCCGAGCACGGCCAGCGCGCCGGTCTGGATCGAGTGCAGGTACATGTCGGCCAGCCGGCCGAGTTGCCGCTGCGGGTCGCCGGCTTCGCGGATCTCGGTGCTCGCCGAGCGGGCGGCGCCGTCGCGTTGCAGGATCGCCTGCAGGGTTTCCGCAGCGCTGGGCGGCCTGATCGCCTCCGGTCGGATGACGGAATGTTCCTCGCTGGCCGGACCGAGCAGGACCGCGTGGTTCTCGCTCGTGGCGCGGGTCATGGTGGTGTAGAAGGCGTTGCGGTCCTCGGTCGCCGGGTCGACCAGGGTGATGCTGACCCCGCGCACTCGATCGCGGGCGCCGACTGTGCGGCCTTGAACGGAGGCTTTAGTGTCGGCGTAGCCGAGCCGGACGCTGGCTTGGACGTAGTCGGCGGGCAGGGTGGTGACCTTGCCGCGGATGGTGTGCCGGACGGTCAGCTGGCCGTTGCGGTGCACTTTCTGCACGGTCCACCGGTGACCGTTTTTGACGTAGTCGGTGCCGCCGAGGGACAGCCTGCGGTTGTTCTTCTTGGTGATGATCACGTCGCCGGCAGAGACCCGCTCGCCGCGGTCGCCGATGCTCAGTTCCCGGCCTGTGCGGGGTGTGTCGGCGAGCCGGTCGGCGCGGGCGCGGGCGTTGAGCAGGGTTACGTCATCGAGCCGGTCCACGCTCATGATCGCGGCCTTGCCGCTGTCGGTGGCGGCCTTCCATCGCTTGTAGACCTCGTCCAGGGCTGTTTCGGGGGTGGCGATGTGGATGCGGCCACGGTCGAGGTAGTAGCCGATCGCGGTCGGGTCGCCGGCGCGCAGACCGAGTGAGGCGTGTGCTTCGGCCGGGTCGTCGAACCGGACGATTTCGTTGAGGGTCAGTGAGCCGTGGGTGGCGTCGATGTCGCGCAGCACGCCGCCTGCGCCGGTGGCCGCGTATTGGGCTTCATCACCGACCAGGCGTACCGATCCGCCGCGGGACAGGATGAACTGCACCGCGGCGTCGATCTTGGGCGTGCCGGCCCGGCCGGACTCATCGATGATCACCAGGCTGTTCGGGCCGATCGCGGTCAACCACTCTGGCCAGTACCGCGATGGGGTGTTGGCCACCTCGTAGACGAGTTTGTCGAGGGTGTCGGCGAAGGCGTCACCGAGTGCCGCGGCGAGTTCTTCGGCTTGCCCTGCTTGCGGGGCCAGGCCGAGGACGTGACCGCCGGAGTTGGACCAGGCTGCGGCCAGCACGCCCATGGCGGTGGTCTTGCCGGTGCCTGCGGGTGCGATCGCCAGCTGCAGCCGGCGGCCGGAGGTGGCCATCTGCTGCACGAGCAGCCGCTGCCCTTCGTTCAGCTCGCGGCCGGGGTGTTCGGCTTCCCACTGCAGGACGGCCAGCTCGATGTCCAGCCCGGTGACGGTGCGTCCGTCGACGCGGCCGCCGGCGTCGACGATCCGCTGCTCGGCGGCCCGGACGGCGGCGCTGGTGTAGAGCTGGGCGCCTTTCTGGCTGTAGACCGAGCTGGTCGCATCGCGCATCAGCTCGGCCGGCACCTGCTCGGCGACGTCCTCGATCGGGGACCGGATGGGTTCGCTCTCGGCCAGCACCCGCTGCACGATCAGGTCAGCGACCTGGTCGAAGGTGCGCGGGTCGAGGTCGGCGTGCCGGACCTGGCGCTGCGCTTCGGCCAGGACGTGGGCGTGCTGCCAGGTGCCGCGCTCGTCGGTGATCTGGCCGGCTGTGCGGGCCCGCAACCGGTCCAGCGTCGGTGGGTTGAGTTCGGTGTAGGGGCGGGCTTGGCGTACGTCGGTGAGCACCCGCGTCACACCGCGCGGGCCGAGGATGGCCACTGCTTCCACCCGCCAGGCTTGGCGCTGCGCTGCTTCCGAACGTGGTTCGTGCTTGGCCTGCCGGGTCTCCAGGGTGGCCTGCTGGGCCAGGTTGATCGCCTCGACACTGGTCGGCACCCGGCCGTGGTCGGTGACGAACTGCCGCGCCAGGACACCGGTACGGGCCTCGATGCTGATCCGCCGGCTCGACCACCGCTCGCGCAGCGTGGCCGGCACGGCGACGATCTCGCGGACCTGCCGCTTGCCGTCGCTGCGTTCGACCGCTTCGAACCGGACACCGAGCTGGCCGACCAGCTGGAGTTCGATGTGGTTGTTGTATCGCTCCGAGGCTGCGACGGCGTACTTGTGGAAGGTCCGCCCGTCCAGGGCCAGCCACCGCCCGTCGAGGGTCTGGACCTTGTTCGACACCGCTGCGTGGGTGTGCAGGTCCGGCTCTCCGGAGCGGGCGTCGCGGTGGGTGAACTGGGCGATGACCAGCCCGCGGGTCCGCACTTGGGCCACACCGTTGCTGCCGACCCGGGTGAAGGCCAGCTCGGATTCGATCCACTCCAGGGTGTGGGTGACGGCCGCCTCGTGGGCGTGCCGTATCAGCTCAGCGGTCGGCCGGTCCGAGATCGCCCACAGCGTCGAGACGCTCTTGACGGGGGAGAAGGTCAGGTCATAGCCGGCCACTGCGGTGGACATCGGCCGGGACAGCCGCGCGACGTAGGAGGTGAATTCCTGCGTGCTGGCCGGAGCCCGCTGGTACTCCTGCCGGAACAGCCGGCCGGCGACATCGGTGCGGATCCGGACCCGGTCAGCATCCTCGATTGGTGCGTTCTCCGGCCAGCCGCGCACCGTGTTGAACGCCGCGTAGGCCTCGCCAAGTCCTTCGCGCCACACGTTCGTGCCCTCATACAGGTAGAACTTGCGGCCCAGCTTGGCAGCTTTCTCCGCCTCAGCAGCGGGCACTCCATGGTCGATCGCGTCGGCGATGATCGCATCAGCGTTGGGGTGCATGCCCTCACCGAATAGGGCTCGCATTTGCGCCTCGGACACCTCACCCGAGACGCCCAACGACTCCAAGCCCCGACCGCGCCAGACACCGGGCGATTCACCCTTCGCCGAGTAGTACTCACCGAGGCTCGCCGCGCCACGCTCGGTCGAATCGGATGCCGCGACCTGCCGGATCAGGTAGGTGTACCCGTCCCCGGCGGTCAGCTTGTGGAGCGACATCACGAGCACACGGTAGCAGAGTAAAATCAGTGTTAGCCAGAATGCAAGAGGTGTGATAGGAGTGCGACTGACCAGACAGGGGATTGAAGGCGAATTACCGGTTTCGGGGTACCGTGCGAGCTATCAAAGATCAGGAGGCGATGACGTGGGTAGGACAGCGACGGCCGAGCAGCAGGCCAGGCAGCGGACGCGGCAATGGCGTACCGAGCTGGCACAGCAGCAGGCCGAGCAGGACCGGCGGATCAGCGCAGCGATAGCGGCCGTGCTGGACGCACAGACCCAGGTGGCCACCGCAGGAGAGATGCTGGCCACCGCGCGGGCAGCGCACGCGCAGGCGATCGACAACGCGGAGCAGCGGACAGCGGACGCGCTGCGCTCGCTCAAGGGTGAGGGCCTGACGGTCGAGCAGATCAGCCAGCTGACCGGCTTGGCGTCGTCAGAAGTGCGGCGGGTGGCTAAGCCGAGCAAGCCAACGAGCCCTAGCGGCGTCGCGGCCAGCCCAGCCGTGACCGACGAGGGCTGAGCGCGGTGCGGTGAGCAAGTCCGCTGGCCTGCAGCTCGCGATCAGAGAGGCCGACGTGCAGCGATTCCACGCGAAGGTGATCATCACCAGCACCTGTTGGGTGTGGGGTGGCGCTGTAGGTGGCCGGGACGGCTACGGTCGGTTCGCCTTGCGCCGCGACGATCGGCGCCAGCGGACGGTCAGCGCGCACGTGCTGGCCGCGACCGTAGCCTACGGCGCGATCCCGGCCGGCTCGACCGTGCTGCATGACTGCGACTTCCGGCTCTGCGTGCGCACCGACATCGCCGGGCACGTGCGGATCTCCACCCAGACCGAGAACGTCCGCCAGGCCGTGCGCCGGGGCCGGTCCCGCGGGCCGCACCCCGGCATGGTCGATGTACGCGGCCCGGCCGGTGTCGCGCGAGCGGTCCAGGACGCGCTGAGGGCCAGCCCGGACCGTTCACCGGCCGGGCTGGCCCTGGTGCTTGCTCAGACGCTCGCGGACGGAGATCCGTTGCGCGACAACCTCACCCTGTTCGAACCTCTGCCCTGACGGTGCGGCGGGTCGCTGCAACCTGCTCGCCGATCAGCGCGAGCACCCGAACCGGGTCGGCGCTGTCCGCGTGGCGCAGCAGAGAGGCGATTTCATCGAGCGCCGTGGTGTCCATCCGTACCTGGATCGCCTCGTCGATCGCGAGTGCGCTGCGACCGGCGGCGGTGAGGCGGTAGCCGATCGGCTCACCCTCACTCGCACAGTCGCTTGCAGTGTGCGGTGGCATGGCCGGTACCGGCTGGTGGCGACACTGGCGCAGGTAGGCCGCGACCGCTGCGCGCGCGGCCTTGCGGTTCTCCCGCCGGCTCCACCAGGCCGGCGCTCCCACGACGTACAGCGAGCGGGAGGGGTCGATGTAGCCGGCTTCGCCGCCGAGCTGGTCGGTCAGGTGCAGGATCGGCCGGCCATCCTCGATATCGGGCTCGGCGTCCACGCTGTAGGTGGCGGCGCGGACGGTGACCGTCAACGGCGCGATCATGACTCGACCTGCCCGGCCGTGTCAGCCACCTCGACCCCTACCTCGGAAACCGTGTCTGTGTCGGCCGGGCTCGGTTCCGTGTTGGTCGCGTCCGGTGCGGGCGCTGCTGCGGCAGCCTTGCGGGCCGGGCGCTTTGGTCGAGGGCTTGGGCAGGCATAGCTTTTCGACTTCGGCGAGGGGGTAGCCGTTGGCGGCGAGGAAGGCGAAGTAGCGGCCCATCGTCTCGTTG
>JBDSAN010000225.1:0-11533 GCA_039922115.1 Jatrophihabitantaceae bacterium | reverse complement strand
GTCGCGCGCCGGTATGGGGTCACCGTGTTGCGGTGGGTATGCCCGTTCACCCACAGCACCACGTTCGGGAACCGCAGCAGCAGGTCGCGCACCGCCGGGCCGAGGATCCGTCCCGGACCGGCCGCGTTGGTCATGCTGGCGATGGTGTGGTGGCTATAGATCACCACTAGCCGGTCCCGCACCCGGTGCCGGACCACGCTGCCGTCAGCGGCCAGGTACCGGCTGCTGGCCGCGGTCAGCTCGGCGGTCAGCCAGGCCAGCTGATCGGCGTCCACCGAGCCTTCCGATCCACCGTAGGGGTTGACGGTATCCAGCACGATGCCGCGCACCGCGTCCCAGCCGGAACCGTGGTCGAAGGTGTAATAGGCCTTGCCGGTAGACAGGTTCCAGCTGGTGTAGCCGTGACCGTGCGGTGCGCCGGTGCTGTTGAAGTGCTCGGCGATGGTCTCGGTACGCGACAGCGGCCGGCGGTTGGCGTCGGGCGTGACCAGCCGGATCGGCCCGGAGAACAGCGTCTGCAACGCGGCCGGATCGCCGGCCTGCAGGCCGAGCGCGAGCGCGACGATATAGGTGCCGGGCGGCAGCTCGGTGATCTTGTACGGTCCGGTCGCCAATCCGTTGATGACCGGTGAGTTAGGCACATTGCCCTGCACCAGGCCGTCGTGGTTGCCGAACACCGACAGCCACGGCATCTGCAGCCCCTGCGCGCGGAACGGTCGCCGGCAGGCATCGAGCAACCCCGGCACCGTCGGGAAGCCGAACCGCGAGTGCGGCAGGTCCGGCGCGGCACCGGCCGGCGGGCCGTCCGGGTGCCAGTAATGCACGTCGTAACTCTGCTGGTCGGCCACGCCCTCGTACTTGGTCAGGTCACCCGAATCGGGCTGGATCCGGCCTCCGTCGAGCAGGTCGATCTGCCAGCGCAGCTCGTTGTACTGGGTGTTGTCGACGTTGTCGCCGGTGCTCACCGCGAACGCCAGCGGCAAGCCGGTGACCGGCCCGCGCCGGACCTTGTTCATCGCCCGCACCATCGAGTCGGATACCTGCGCGCTCAGCATCTCGTGCGGCCGGTAGGACGAGTCGAACGGCAGCAGGCTGGCCAGCGGCGAGCCGGGATCGTTGTAGCGATCAAGAAACTCCACCCGAGCCGGGGACTGGGCGTCCATCACGTGGATGTCGGTGAGCTGGCCGAGCGCCACGATCGGGCGCCGGTGCCGGTCCCGCCGGCGGGCCGCCGCGGTCGGGCCGGTGACCAGTTCGTCGCGGAGCAGGTGCGGTTCACCGGCGCCGATCGACACCGGCTGGTAGCCGGTTGCGGTGCCGCGCAGCAAGGTGCGGGTCAGCGTGGTCGAGCCGGGCCGGCACGGCCAGTCCGGCTCGTGGCCGGCCGGGGCCGCATCGGCATCGGTCGGCAACAGTCCGCCGGCAACGAACATCGCGGTTCCGGCCGCGCCGAGGCCGAGCAGTTGGCGCCTGCTCGGTTGCAGCGCTGAGGTGCCTTCAGGTTCGACCTCGGTCATGGTTCCCCCATCGGTGTGACCGGCAGCGAGCTAGACCCGCTCGACCGGTTGATCGAGCTCAGCCGGGCTGGCCTGGGCGCCCGGCCCGCTGCCGCGCCGGGCCAGCAACACCGCGCCGCCGATGCTGGCCAGGCCGACCAGCAGCAGGATCAGCGGCAGCGTGACGGTCAGCTGGGTGATCTTGGAGTGGCCGTCCTTGGCCTGTTTGGCCTGGTACTTGATCGCGGCCTCGTTGAAGGTCAGCGTGGTGTCCAGCGCAGGGGTGCCGTTGGCCAACTGCCGGGTCTGGTGCTCGATGCCCTTGACGATGACACCGGTCAACGGGTCGACCGAGACGGTCCTGGTATCGGAGTACTTGCCCGGGATGCCGGGCCCAACCGGCAGGTCGATGTTGTCGATGACCGCCTCGTACTTGTACAGGTTGAGCCCCTCGACCTTGTCGGTGCCGATGAACTTGGCATCGGGTGACTGGCGCGAGATCGGGTCGAAGAATTTGTAGGACTGCTTCTTCGAATGGAACGGGAACTTGTAGGTCAGGCCGACATGCTTGGCCGAGGTGTCACCGTCGATGTTCTCGTGGTACTTGGCGTCATTGACCGATTGACCGCTCTTGCGGTCGGCAGCGACCCGGTCGGTGGTGAAGGAGACCAGCCGGCCCTGCGGATCGGCGGCGTCCACGCACTCGGGCGGGTTGCCGACATCCTTGACGATGCACAGCGTTTCCTGCACGACCGTGACCTTGGAATCCGAGGCGGCCGAATCGGTGCGGACCCGCCGGGTCGC
This sequence comes from Jatrophihabitantaceae bacterium, assembly GCA_039922115.1. GTDB lineage: Bacteria > Actinomycetota > Actinomycetes > Mycobacteriales > Jatrophihabitantaceae > Jatrophihabitans_A. The sequence continues at coordinate 9,233 of JBDSAN010000225.1, read as the reverse complement.
GATCAGGTTGGTCTGATCCTGCTGCCCGGTAGTGGCGTTGAAGATAGTGGCCGGACCGGTGGCAACCTGGATGATGTTGAGGTTCAGCGGGGTCTTCTCCGCATGCGACGGCGCGTAGAAACGCAGCAGCCCGGCCAGGGCCAGGCAGAACACGCCGAGCAGAACGAGCGCCGCAGTCAGCACCTTGCGCACTTGCACTCCCCACAGCTTGATTTGGACGGCGCCGGACGCATTCGCGCCCACCTCGAGCGCCGGTGCTTGATACTTTGAATTGCGCGCACGTTACCAGTTAGTAGCCCGGCTGTGTCGGTTCTTCACCTACGATCACGGCAACGATTCGCCTACGAGCGGAGTTGGATGTCAGCCGAAGTCGCCGAGGGGCCGGGCCGCACGGTACGAAATTCGTGGGTGGCTGACCGGTTCATCGCCTCTATCGCGATCATCGCTTTATTGCAGGCGATCTGGTTGTGGGCAACGATCAGCCGGGGCTGGTATCTGCAGTCCGATTTGTCCAACCTGGCCGACACCTCCCACCAGTCGCTGACCTGGCCCTACCTGAGTCGGCCGCTGGGCGGCCACTTCTCGCCGGTGCTGCGGGCGGCCTACTGGCTGCTTCAGGCGGTCGACCCGATGAGTTATGGGTTGACCGTAGTCGTGCGCATCCTGTTGCAAACCGTGGCGATAGCGCTGCTCGGCCGGTTGCTCTACCTGCTCATCGGTCGCAGCAGCACCATCCCGGTGGTGCTGGCGGGCTACGCCATGAGCTCCCTGACCCTGCCGGGAGTGACTTTCATGACGACTGGCATCGCGTTCGGGATCGCCCAGGCGCTTGGCCTGAGCGCGCTGCTGGCGCTGGTCCGGTTCGCGCGAACAGGCCGGGTAGGAGATGGCACGCTGGTCGGTTTGCTGGTAGCACTGGCCACTTTGGCCTCTGAGCAGTTCATCGTCTACGCATTGCTCGCAGCGCTGCTGGCGGTCGGATTTTGCTATACCGGGACGGTAAAAAATCGACTGCGCGCAGCACTTGATAGCTGGCTCGGCTGGCTGGCAATGGCGATTCCGGTGCTGGCCGTAGTAGTAGCGGCGCTGATCGGCTCGGACACTAAGGGAGCAGGAGGATTGCGGGTAGGCGATATCTGGCCGCTGCTGCGCACCGAGTGGTTGCGGGCCTTTGGGCCGGCATTGGTCGGCGGTCCGTTTCGCTGGTTCGGCGACGATCACACCTACGCAGCGTTCTACGCGCCCGCCGACGCAACCGTCCTGCTAGGCCAGCTTGCCTTTGCGCTACTAGTCTTTCTCGGCTGGTACCTGACTGGCTGGCGTGCCCTGATTGCTTGGTCGCTGCCCATCTTGACCGGCCTGGTCGGCATCCTGCTGGTGGCCTCAGCCCGATATGGCGAGTCCGGGCTGCTCATCCCGATCACGCCGCGGTACAGCTTCGTGATCGCCGCGCCATTGGCGATCGCGGTGAGCCTGTCACTCGGCTCGCCAGGCGGTACCGGCCGGCGATTGGAGTTGCGAGTTCCAAGACGGCTGGCAGGGGCAATACCAGCTGCCGTGCTGGTCGGCGGCGCCTTGGTTATCGCCATGTGCATCAGCTCGGTAAGCTATGCCCACTTCTGGGTACGCAATCCCGGTCGTAGCTATGCCACCACGCTCGCTGCGAGCGTGCGGGCGGCCGGTCCCTCGGCCAATCTGTTCGACACCCCGCTACCGGCCGGGCTGGTTTCCTCAGTCGAGCCGAACCATCATGTGTCGGATCTGCTGCGTCTATTGGATGTTCCAGCCAAGTTCGATCAGCCCAACTCGGCGCCGATGGTGGTCACGCCGGACGGACGGCTGGTCAAGGCCGCCTTTCTCGCCGCGACCGGTGCAGCCGGCACTCAAACACCTGGTTGCGGCATGCACCTGACCGGAACCGGGCCATTCCTGATCGCATTGGCCAAGCCGGCCCGCCCCAACGAATGGTTCCTGCGACTGGAGCTCTACCAGCGCGCAGCCAGCACGGTGAACGTCCAGGTGCAGGACAGATCTGGCCGGTGGCAGTCCCCCACGTCCGGCAGTACGGTGCAACTGCCCAGGCTGGCCGTGGTGAACCTGCGACTACCGGCGATGGCACCAAGCAAACTGAAGCTCACCAGCACCGGGCCGGCGCTGGACATGTGCCTGGTCAAGGCCCTCATCGGCGGCCCCTTCGCCGCAACCGGACGTTGACATGAGCGCACCGATCAGTCACCGGTTCCCAGCATTGGACGGGGTACGGTCCTTCGCCGCGTTCGCGGTGGTGTGTACCCACGTCGGCTTCATCAGCGGGCGCTCGCTGCGGTCTGACCTGCTCGGCCCGATCCTATCTCGCGGCGACTTCGGCGTGGCGCTGTTTTTCGTGCTATCCGGGTTCTTGCTCTACCGGCCGTTCGCGTTGCACGTACTGGCCGGAGCGCCGCGGCCGCGTCCGGTCCGCTTCCTGTGGCGGCGAGCGATGCGCATCCTGCCTGCGCTAGCGCTATTTGTGCTGGTCACGCTGACCTTCATCACGCCCTACCGAGTTCGAGCCTCGGACTATCTGCAATACCTGCTATTGATCCAGACCTATGACCATCACGACTACGACCCGAACCTAGCCCAGCTGTGGACGCTGGCGATCGAGATGAGCTTCTACCTACTGCTGCCCGTGCTGGGTGCACTCATGGCAAGGTTCGCAGGCTCGATGCGCCAGGCGCTAGCCAGCCAGGCCGTCCTGCTCGCGGTGCTGGCCGTCGTCCCGGTGAGCTTCAACCTCTACCAACTGCATTACCTCCAGGGCAGCCAGGCGCTGCTCTGGTTGCCCGCCTACGGGGATTGGTTCGCGATCGGCATGGGATTGGCGGTGCTGTCCTGCATCCCGCGCACCGAACCGGTTGCCGCTGGCCTGCACCGGGTACTCGGCGAGTGGGCCGCGGCACCGGGCACCTGCTGGCTAATCGCGGCCGTGCTGTATCTGATTAGCTCGCTGCCACTGGGTAATCCGCGCACCCTGGCGCCGGCCCTGTTCTGGCAATGGACGGCCCAGCACGCGCTATATGGAGCGGCCGCATTCTTCGTGATGCTGCCGCTGATCCTGGGCCAGCACCCGCAACTGGATCGGGTGCTCGGTGGCCGGATTGCCCGCTTCGGCGGCAACATCTCCTACAGCGTGTACCTGTGGCACGTACCGCTGATGCCGAAAGTCCAGACCGCATTGGGCTATCACGAGTTCGACGGACATTTCGTCGGACTGCTCGCAGCCACCCTTGGTTGTTCGGTAGCGGCGGCGACCGCGTCCTGGTACCTGCTGGAACGGCCGGTGCTGCGCTACGCGACGGTGCCCTGGCGGCGTTCAGCCCGCCAGCTCGGACCGATCGCGCCGAGCACGATAGCGGCGAGGCAGAGCAGTTGACTTGCCGTCGAGTTCGCGGTGGCGAACAACCGGAACGGCCCGGCCTGCGATTGCATCACGGCCGGAAGCAGGACCAGCGCCCCGACCACCCCGGGCGAGATGCCCCGTCCGGTGGCGGTCACTATCTCGCAGACCAGCATCAGCGCGATCATCACGCCAAGTCCCCATAGGCCGGCGAGCAGCACCGAGGCAATCGCCAACGCGAGCAACCGCAACCACCACGGCAGCACGCCCGCGTCGAGTGCTGGCCGGCCAGCCGCCGGGTGGCGCGCTCGACGGCCACCTGCCCGCATCCGTACCAGCGCGATCAGCACCAGGAGCAGGACGGCCGCCGCACCAATCACCAGCCCGACCGCAAAGGTCCGCTGCGGCGCATAGCTCAGCTGGACGAGCCCGAACGAGCCGGCTGGCACCAGGAAGCCCTGCTGCCAGCCGTCCACCCGGATCGCGGTCAGCCGGTGGCCGTTAAGAGTGGCCTGCCAGCCGCTGTTCAGGTTTTCCCGGATCAGCAGGATGCTCGGCTGGGTTGCCTGCACCGCCACCGTCCGCGAGGTGCTCTGCCAGCGCTGTACGGTAACGCCGGAACCGACCACCGGACGCGCCGCCAGGCTGTGCCTGGTCGGCAGCAACTCGGCGTTCGCCTCGATCGAACTGGCCTCAGCAATGGCAGTTGAGGCGAGGCCGATGGTGTGCGCACCGGTGCCCAGCGCTATCGGATCGGCGCTGCACAACCTGGCCTGGACTGGCCGGCCGGCCAGCACATCCGCACGGCTGGCAGTAACCGACAACGGCAGCCGGTTGCCGTCCACGGCCAAGTCCAGGCCGGCACCGCAACCTATCGACACCAGATTCGACGGGGCCGCCGGTCGCGCGCCTGGACCCTCCAGTGCGATCTCACTGATTCCCACCGGCAGCAAGCTGTTCACGAAGTTCACCGAGCTCAGCGACTGCCGAAGATTGGCCACAGTGACCGTGACGCTCACCTGCTCGGCCTTGACCGGCGAAGCGAACACTATTGACCCATCGGCTGGCAGTTGACCCTGCCAGCGCTGGTTGCCGGCCGACACCGAAACCGCAAGCGGGGCGGCCGCATCCGCAATCGGATCGGTGCTGATCTGCAGCCCGGTCAGCGTGCGGGCAGTCGGCAGGCTGAGGGTGATCGTGGGCCGGATGTCGCCACGCGCAGCTTGCCAACTAGTTGCCGGGTCGTGGTCGATCAGGGAGCTCGATAGTAGCCGCGGGTCACCCGCCAAGGTTGAGGTTGCTGAGGCCCGGACCCCGGAACCGGCGCTGAGCGCGGCCGTCAGTTGCGGACCGGCCCTCAGCACCACCGAGGCATGGAATCGGTAGTCGCCGCTGCTAGTGAATTCAACCGCACGCGAAATCCCACCGTCCTCCTCGCCGGAAGCGCCGTAACTGGCATCGCAGACCGGCCGACCGTGCAGCGACAGGCAGCTGCTGCGAGCCCCCGGGGTGGCCGAAAAGAGAAGCTGGCCGGGCGCTGCCGCGGGGGGCACCGACAAGGCTCTCGCGGGCTGCACGCCCGGGATGCTGAGTTCGCTGATACCAACCGTGGTGCCATATCCACCTGAGGCCACCGCAGCGACCGTGATTCGCAGCGAGCGGGTCGAGCCGGCCGGCAATCGCAACACCTGCGCGCCAGGACTCGACCTTACTGACTGGGCGAGCGAGCCATGGTCGGTACTGACCACTATGCGGCTCGGGCTGGCCGCACCGGCCGCCGTGAACTGGATGGCTACCGTGCTCGGCGCGATCGGCTGGTCGAAGCCGACCTGCAACCACTGCCCAACCGAGCCGGACGGCGACCCGCTGTGCCAGGCCGTGTCGGGGTCGCCGTCGACTGCGGCGAACGGGTTGTTGGCCGGGCTGCGGTTGAAGTACGCGCCGATATCCGAGCCGGACGAGGACGCGGTGATATCGGAGATCGACCGGTAGGTCATCACCGACAGCGGGCCGGGCTTGGCCGGCAGGTAGTCATAGGCGCCTCGACGCCCGGTGTAGTCCTGACCGGCGGTCATCGTCGCCGAGGTGGCGAAGGCATTGCCAAAACTAGCCTGATGCTTGCGGATCCCGTCGGTCAGCACGCTCTGGTCGGCCGGCAACCCGGCCGCGGCGGCATCGGCGCCGAACAGCACCGGCCGGTCCTCGGCCAACCCGGCCCGCACCAGCGGCAGCAGCTGCTCGGACGATCCGTTGGCCGACAGCGCGTTCGACAGTGGGTCCAGCGAAACCAGCGGGGACGAGCCCGGCTGGTTGACCGGCGGCCCGGCCCGTACCCGGTAGATCTGCACCGAGGGGCGGGCGACGCTGGCGCCGCCGTCGAGCAGCTTGGCCGGTCCCGCGCTGGAAGAGCCAACCTCCGGGCCGAACGATGCGACCCGTGCGAAGCCCGGCGCGCCGTCGACGCTGGCGTGCAGCAGCATCAGCGGCGTCGCCCCGGACCGGTAGGCGTTCAGGTCATTGGCGACCACCAGAAACCCGATGCCGGACCGGTTCAGCAGCGCCGCCAGGCTCGGGTCAGGACGCCCGGCAGCGAGCATCGTGGTGATCGTGTCGAGCAACCTGATGTAGCCGGCCTGGGCCAGCGGCACCGCGTCGCGCACTGTCCAGGGGGTCCTGGCCACCGGTTGCAGGGCGGTGTCCACGGTGCCGCCCCACAGGTAGATCGGTGAGGTCGAGGCAGGCACCAGCAGCGCCCGGCTGCCATCGGAGTGCTCGGCCAGCCACTGCCCGGTCTCAGACCACCAGCCCGGCTCGGTGGTGACCCGCGGTGAGGCAACCGACTGGTTGGTCAGCGTCGGGGTGATCGCCACCGCGCCGATCGCGCAGATCGCGACCAGGCCCACCGCGCGAGCCGGGATCAGCAGCCGGGCGATCGGTAGCCGCCACCAGCGTGGCAGCGTGGCATGTTGCAGCGCCGAACCGAAGCCGATAGCCAATGGCAGCCGGATCAACGGATCGAACTTGTGCAGGTTTCTAAAGGCAACCAGCGGCCCGTCCAGCAACTGCTGGACGTTGCCGGCGAACGGTGGCCCGACCGAGGCCAGGTGTCCCAGGGTCACCAGCACCAGGCCGAGCAGCAGGCTGAGCCACAGGAAGTCCCGATGCGGCTGGCCGCGCCGGGCCAGGCCGGCCAGGCCGATGCCGGCCACCGCCGCGGTGGCCAGGATCGCCGCCGGCGCGCTGGCCAGGATCCAGGCACCCGGCCAGACGCTGGAGCCCAGGTAGGACTCCCAGTGATCCACCCCACGCAGCGAGGCCGACAGCGAGGTGGGCAGTGTGGTGGTCGAGGCCGACTCGATCCAGTTCAGGAACGGCGGGCTGTAGGAACCGAGCAGCAGAAGCGGTAGCACCCACCACAGGCTGGCCAGCACCAGCGCCAGCAGCCACCAGCGGATCAGCGCCGCGCGGCGCGGACCACGAGCCCGGGTCAGCAACCAGAGCGCCGGTACCGGCAGCACCGCTAGCGAGGCGGCCGCGTTCACGCCACCGGCGAACAGCAGCCCGACCCCGGAGCGGGCCGCGCTACGGCGCGGCAGCCCAGCCCGGGCCCCGGTCACCAGCGGCAGCAGGATCCACGGCAGCGCGGCCACCGGCATCAGTTCGGAGGAGATGGTGCTGAGCTCGCTGATCATCCGGGGCGCCAGCGCGTAGCACAGCCCGGCCGCCACCCGGGGCCAGAAGCCGGCACAACCGAAATGCAGGCTCAGCCGGTAAACGCCCAGGAAGGCGGCCACCACCAGCGCGGTCTGCCAGGCCCGCTGGATCTCCCAGGGCGGGACGTTGAGCGAGTGCAGCACGCCGAAGAACGGGCCCATCGGGAACAGGTAGCCATAGGCCTGGTTCTGCAATTGGCCGGCGCCGCCGATCGGATCCCACAGCCGCAGCGCCCGGCCCAGGAACCGCCAGGGAGACACCACCAGATCGATCTTGGTGTCGGCGGCGGTGGTACCGGCGTTCTGGGCGAACACCAGCAGCGCCAGGCACAGGGTGACCAGCAACAGCCGTAGCCGCAGCACCGGCCCGGCCGCTGGCGCCCGCTCCGCGAGCTGCTCAGCGTCGTCCGGGATGAGCCGGTTGAGAAGGTGCAGGCTCATCGGCGTCGCAACACCAGCGCGAGATTCCACAGCGCCACTTCGCGTACCAGCGGCACCCGGACCAGCCACCAGGCCCACCACGGGTGGTAACGCGGGAAGGCGGCGAGCAATTCGACGTCCGGGTTGCCGTCGGCCCAGGCCAGCGCCTGGCTCACCCGGTAGCCGAACAGCGTTTCGCCATAAGCATTTTTCGGCTCATGCCCGGTTTTGGCCAGGTACCGGCGGCGGGCCCGGTAGCCACCGAGGAAGTGCCACGGCGCGGTCTCATGGCCGCCCCAGGGCGAGAACCAGGGCGTGAACGAGAGATAGACGATGCCGCCGGGTTTGGTGACCCGCACCAGCTCATCAGCCATCACCCACGGCCGGCGCAGGTGCTCGACCACATTCGAACTGTAGGCGATATCGACCGAAGCCGACCGGATCGGCAACGCCTCGCCGGAGGCGCACAGGCCGAAGATCTCAGCCGGCAGGTCCGAACTCACGTCCAGTTCGATCCCGACGTAGCTGGCGCCTCGCTGGGCGAAGGCCCGGCCGAAATAGCCTGGGCCGCCCCCGACATCGAGCACGATCGCACCGGACAACTCGGTCCAATTAGCCAGCTGCCGGACGGAATCATCCGCCAGTATCGAGTAAAAACCGTCCGGATCGGATTGCTCGTGCAGGAAGCTGCGAAACAGGCGAATCGAGCGGCCCAGCGTTGCGAGCTGACGGTAAGGCCGGACGGAGCGCACCGGCGAACCGTACCCTTGCCTGCTGAGGGTCCTGGCGAGGGCACCACCTGACCTGGTCCAGCTGGGCTACTCTCCGGTAACGCCCCGCCGCCCGGTAGCAACCGAGGGAAGATGACCCAGCCTGCCACGCCCGCCCGCCGAATCGTGTTTCTGGTGTGGCGCGACACCGCCCACCCCGACGGTGGTGGTTCGGAGGTCTACGTCGAGCACATGGCCCAGTGGTTGGCCGATCGCGGGCACGACGTGCTGATCTGCTGCGCCCGGCACGACAACGCCCCGGCCGATGAGAACCGGGCCGGGGTGCGGTTTCGACGGCGCGGCGGCTGGCTGTCGGTCTACCCGCACGGCCTGGCCTACCTGCTCAGCCGGGCCGGCCGGCGGGCCGACATCGTGGTGGACGTGCACAACGGGCTGCCGTTTGCCAGCCCGCTGGTCCGCCGGCGCGGCGTGCGGGTGCTCGTCCATCATGTGCACCGCGAGCAGTGGCAGATCATCTATCCCGGCGCCAAGGGCCGGCTGGGCTGGTGGGTCGAAGCGCGAGTGGCGCCGTGGCTGTACCGGCGGCAGCGCTACCTGACCGTCTCGCAGTCCTCGCGCAACGACCTGATCGCGCTCGGGGTGGACGCGGCCCGGATCGCGGTGGTCTGCAACGGCATCGATGTGCCGCACCCGTCCCGGCTGCAGCCCCGCTCGAGCACCCCCCGGATCTGCGTGCTCGGCCGGCTGGTGCCGCACAAGCAGGTCGAGCACGCGCTGCAGGTGGTGGCCCGGCTACGCGACGAACTGCCCGACCTGCAGCTGGACGTGATCGGCGATGGCTGGTGGCATAGCGAGCTCGAAAGACTTGCCACCGAGCTCGCGATCACCGACCGGGTGAGCTTTCACGGCTACCTGGACGAAGCCGACCGGGACCGGCTGCTCGATGCCAGCTGGCTGATGCTCGCGCCGTCCATCAAGGAAGGTTGGGGA
>JBDSAN010000224.1:0-2806 GCA_039922115.1 Jatrophihabitantaceae bacterium | reverse complement strand
CCGCTACCGGCGGTCACCACGATGACGAGCTTTCCTTTCTATGACCGGGAGTTCGGCTACCTGAACGGGTCCGACACCACCTCCGGCTACGGCGGCATGCGCACCGAGCTGCATGTCTACCCGGCCGGTGGGCTAGCCCGGCCGTCGGCTCAGGAGCTCACCAAGCTGACCACCGGCGCCGACGCCAAGACACTCGACCTGCACGGCAACGTGGTCAGCAACTTCACCGGAACCGGCGGCCATGCCCGCTATGCCGACGGCAGCGAGATTCGCCAGGCATTTCCTGGCAAGCACTACCAGGCCAAGTGATGAGGCACAGCATGAGCATTGACACCGAAGGCACGCCGACCAGCGACCTGATCAAGCGACCGGCCAGGTCCGTCCGATCAGCTGCCCGTCGCTTGCTGACCTGGCAGGTTCCGGTCGCCATCGGCGTAGTACTTGCCGCGTCCTTGACACCCTTCACCTCCAGCTCCTCGGCTACGCCGGCTCCCCCCGCGCAGGCCGAGGGGCTGGTCTGCAGTGCTGGCTCGACCGCGGACTTCTACCACCCACCGGTCGCTCCGCTGCCCACCAACCCGAGCTTCGTGCTGACCGCGCAGGACGGCTACATCACCACGCCGGATGGAAACTCCATCTATATGTGGGGATACGGCAACGGTAGCGGCGCCTACCAGGACCCCGGGCCGGTGCTCTGCGTCAACGAGGGTGACACCATCACGATCACCTTGCGCAACACCCTGCCAGTGCCGACCTCGATCCAGTTCCCGGGGATGAACGGTGTGCTGGCCAACGGCCGGCCGTCCCAGCCGTCGGCGGCCACGAACTCGCTGGCCACGCCAGCCGGCGCCGACACCGGATCGAGCCCGAACAGTAGCGATCCGAGCAAAGAAACCAAGGTGACCTACCAGTTCACCGCCGACCGGCCCGGCACCTTCCTTTACGAATCCGGCACGAACCCCGAGCTACAGGTGCAGATGGGCCTGGTCGGCGCGATCGTGGTGCGGCCCAAGATCGGCAACCCCTGCCTCGTTGGCACCGCAGTCGCCGCCGGCACGGTGTGCACCCCGTCCAGTCATGTCTATGACGACGCCGGCGCCAGCGCCGGCATGAGGACCGACCCGGCCAGTTGCGCCACGGCCGGCACGCTGGCCTGCTTCTCCAGCTTCAACCCGAAGAAGGAGTACCTGCACCTGCTCAGCGAGATCGACCCGAAGATGCACTCGGCAGCCGAAAACGGTGACTACAACTACGAAATGAGCGCCTACCGGGCTCGCTACTTCTTCATCAACGGGCGTAGCTTCCCCGACACCGTCTCACCGAACTTCGCCGCGCACGTGCCGAGCCAGCCCTACGGGTCCCTGGTGCACATCCAGCCGCGCAACACCGATCCGACCAGCCCGGACTACAACCCGGACCCGGCGCTGGTGCGCTATCTGAACTCCGGCCCGGTCGACTACCCCTTCCACCCGCATTCCAACAACGAGCGCCAGGTCGGCTTCGACGCCAATCCGCTGATCAACAACACCAACGCTGCCAAGCCGACCGACGCCTCGATCGACCGCTTCGGCATCGTGGTGCCGCCCGGCGCGACTATCGAAACCGAATTCGCCTGGGTGGATCAGGCCAACTGGGATCCGAACAACCACGCGATCAACAGCGGCGGCGCCAACGACATCGTGGTGCCTGACCAGCAGTCCCGTACCGAGGGCCAGTTCTGGTCGGGTACGCCCTACCTCGGCTCGCATGCCGACCTGGGCACCGGCGTCACCCAGTACAACCAGTGCGGCGAGATGTATCAGGTCGCACATAGCCACGCCCTGTTCCAAGCCACCAACTACGGCGCATCGATGGGCGGCATGCTCACGATGATCCGGATCGATCCGCCGAACTCGTTTGCCGAACACGCCAACTGCACGACGGGGAACTGACATGAGCATCTGGTCAAAGCGTTCACCCGGCCGACTCGCCGCCCGACGGTCCAGTCGGCGGGTACTCGCCGCAGCTATCTCAATGGCGACCGCGCTGGCCCTGCTCAGCGCCGGACCGGCCTCGGCCGCCGCACCGACCGTCACCTTGACCGCGACCGGTACGCCCGGCAGCGCAGCGGTGAGCTTCACGGCCACGGTGAGTGGGTCCGCCACCGGCGACACCGGCTACCTGTGTTTCGGTGACGAGGCGCCCACCCCGTGCGATGGCAGTCACCCAGGCACCGCAGTCGACATGGCGGCGGCGACCGGACCGGCCGGCGCCACCGTCAACCACAGCTATGCCGCCGAAGGCAGCTACCAGGCGGTTCTCTACGAGGTGCAGCCCGGCACGCCGGACACCGTCACGGCGAGCGCGCCGGCATCGGTGACCGTCACCATCGACGGCACCGCTCGGCTGACCTCGACGGTGAGCGGGCTGAGCGCAACCTTCGACGGCAGCACCTCGACCGCGGCCGTCGGTGACACCTGGTGGGCCTGCTTCGGCGACAACCTGGCCTGCAACGCCAGCGCACCGGACAAGTCCGGGACGGTCGCAGCTGGCGCGGCACCGCTGCAGGCAGTCACCCACAGCTACGCCGCGCCCGGTAGCTACCCGGCCAGCCTCACCGTGGTCGGCACCGCCACCACCAGTACCGCCGCAGCGCAGGTGAGCGTCAACTACCCGCATCCGACCGCGGTCCTGTCTGCCGACAGCACGTCCGGCTCGGGCAGCCTGCCGGTCACCTTCGACGGTTCCAAGTCGGTGGTAGCAGCCGGCGACACCTGGCAGTTCTGTTACGGCGACGTGGCCACCTGCTCGCAGTCCACACCGGACC
>JBDSAN010000223.1:0-8541 GCA_039922115.1 Jatrophihabitantaceae bacterium | reverse complement strand
GGGCCTGTCCAGCGGCCCGTTGCAGGTGGAATTCACCGGCAACGCCTTCCAGGCCCTGGCTGCGCCCTCCGGCGGGGTGCCGCCGGAGGTCATCGGCTTTCTCGCGGCCCTGATCATCCTGCTGCTGGTGTTCCGGACGCTGGCCGCGACCGTGCTGCCGCTGGTCAGCGCGCTGGCCGCGATGGGTTCGGGACTGGCCCTGATCGGCCTGCTCTCGCACGCGATGTCGGTTGCGACGTTTGCGAATCAGCTGGCATTGCTGATGATTCTTGGTGTCGGGGTGGACTATGCGCTGTTCATCGTGACCAGGCACCGGCGCAACCTGCTACGCGGCATGTCGGTCGAGGACTCGATCGTGGTTGCGGTGAACACCTCCGGACGGGCCGTCCTGTTCGCCGGCACCACGGTCTGCATCGCGCTGCTCGGGCTGTGGACGCTCGGCGTCAGCTTTCTCTACGGCGTCTCGCTAGGCACCGCGATCGGGGTCGGGCTGACCATGCTGGCCTCGCTCACCCTGCTGCCCGCGCTGCTGAGCCTGTTCGGCCTGAAGGTGCTGCCCCGCAAGCAGCGGCGCGCGGTGCGGGCCGGCGAGTTCGACGGCACCGAGCACCACGGCTTCTGGTACCGCTGGTCGCGACTGGTGCAAGGTCGCCGGCTGCCGCTGGGCGCGCTCGCGTTGCTGCTGCTGGCGATGCTGGCGATCCCGTTCTTCTCGATGCGATTGGGCTCATCCGATCAGGGCAATGACCCGTCCAGCAGCACCACCCGCAAGGGCTATGACCTGATCGCGCAGGGCTTCGGGCAGGGCTACAACTCCGGCCTGCAGCTGGTGGTGAGCGGGCCGCGGGCCGCCGAGCCGGCCTACCTGAGCAAGATCACCAGCACCCTGGCCACGGTGCCCGACGTCGCCGCCGGCAGCGTGCGCGCGATCCCGGCCGGGCGCGACATCGCGCTGATCACCTTCAAGTCCGACACCTCACCGCAGGACGCCAAGACCACCGAGCTGGTGAAGAACTTGCGCGCCAACGTGTTGCCACCGCTGTACTCCGGCAGCACCGATCACATTTATGTCTACGGGGTAACCGCGATCTTCGTCGACTTCGCCAAGGTGCTGTCGTCGAAGATGGTGCTGTTCTTCGTCGCCGTGATCGGATTGTCCTTCCTGCTGCTGCTGATTGCCTTCCGCAGCCTGCTGATCCCGCTGACCGCCGCGCTGATGAATCTGCTGGCGGCCGGGGCGTCCTTCGGCGTGATCGTGGCGATCTTCCAGTGGGGTTGGCTTGCCAACCAGCTGGGCATCGGCGGGGCCGGCCCGATCGAGCCGTTCGTGCCGGTGATGTTCTTCGCGATCCTGTTCGGCCTGTCGATGGACTACCAGGTGTTCCTGGTCAGCAGGATGCACGAGGAGTGGCTGCACACCGGCGACAACCAGCGGGCCATCACCACCGGCCAGGGCGAGACCGGCGGCATCATCACCGCAGCCGCACTGATCATGATCGCGGTCTTCGGCGGCTTCGTGCTCGGCGATGCCCGGGTGATCAAGCTGTTCGGCATCGGACTGGCATCGGCCATCTTCATCGATGCCTTCGTGGTCCGCACCGTGCTGGTGCCGGCGATGATGCACCTGCTCGGCAAGGCCAACTGGTACTACCCGGCCTGGCTCGAGCGGATCACGCCGCGGCTGTCCATCGATGCCGCCGAACCGATGGACGATGCCGAGGGCGCCGGACCGGCCGGCGGTGAACCGACCGGACGTGAGCTGGCCGAGGTGTAGCGGCTGAAGTGCTGGCCGGCTGCTGGGTGCTGGGTGCTGGGTGCTGGGTGCTGGCGGGGCCTAATCGACCGCCGCCATCACCTCATCGGACACCTCGAAGTTGGCGAAGACGTTCTGCACGTCGTCGGAGTCCTCAAGCGCGTCGATCAGCTTGAAGACCTTGCGCGCACCCTCCTCGTCCAGCGGCACCTGCACGCTGGGCAGGAACGAGGAATCAGCCGACTCGTAATCGATGCCCGCGTCCTGCAACGCCGTCCGCACCGTCACCAGGTCGGTCGCCTCGCAGATCACCTCGAACTCCTCGCCGAGGTCGTTGACCTCCTCGGCGCCGGCTTCGAGCACCGCGCCGAGCACGTCGTCCTCGGTCAGGCCGTTCTTGGCCACGATCACCACGCCCTTGCGGGTGAACAGGTAGGCCACCGAACCCGGGTCGGCCATGTTGCCGCCGTTGCGAGTCATCGCGATCCGCACCTCGCCGGCGGCCCGGTTGCGGTTGTCGGTCAGGCACTCGATCAGCACCGCCACGCCGGACGGGCCGTAACCCTCGTACATGATCGTCTGCCAGTCGGCGCCACCAGCTTCGGCGCCGGAACCGCGCTTGACCGCCCGCTCGATGTTGTCCAGCGGTACTGAGGTCTTGCGGGCTTTCTGGATGGCGTCATAAAGCGTCGGGTTACCAGCCGGATCGCCGCCGCCGGTGCGCGCGGCAACCTCGATGTTCTTGATCAGCTTGGCGAACATCTTGCCGCGCTTGGCGTCGATGACCGCCTTCTTGTGCTTGGTCGTCGCCCACTTGGAATGCCCGCTCATGACCTATCCTCGCTTCTTGCTGCCCGGACGCCCGAGCCAGCCCGCACCATGTCCACGAAATAGCCGTGCACCCGCGCGTCACCGGTCAGTTCCGGGTGGAATGACGTGGCAAGCAGGTGCCGCTGCCGAATCCCAACAATTCTACCCGCCGCCGGGCCGGCCTCGACCCGGGCGAGCACCTGGGCATCGGCACCTACCTGCTCAACCCAGGGGGCTCGGATGAACACAGCGGTGAACGGGCCGCCGGCGATCCCCTCGATCGACACCGATTCCTCGAAGGACTCGACCTGCCTGCCGAACGCATTGCGCCGGACCGTCATGTCGATACCGCCGAAGGTGTCCTGCACGCCGTGCGTGTCCGAGGCCGGGTTGGCGATCCGATCGGCCAGCAGGATCATCCCGGCGCACGAGCCGTAGGTCGGCAGGCCCTCGGCGATCCGGGCCCGCAGCGGCTCCAGCAGGTCGAAGTGCCGGGCCAGCTTGATGATGGTGGTCGACTCACCGCCCGGGATCACCAGGCCGTCCACCGCCTTCAACTCCGCCTCGCGGCGAACCGTCACCGGCTCCGCGCCGGCCGAGCGCAGCGCGGACAGGTGCTCGCGGACGTCGCCCTGCAGTGCGAGCACGCCGATCGTCGGGGCAGCCGTCATCAGAGGTGGACGTCTTCCGTTCGGTGAGGGCGGATCAGGTCAGGACGCCGAGGGCATGGCCGCGGCCTGGCTGCGCGCCGGCAGCACCAGCCCGGCCAGCAGTTCGTCGGTGAGCTGGGCGATCTGGGCAACCGCCGCCTCGAAGATCTCGGCATTGGCCTTGGACGGGCTGCGCATGCCGGCCACCTTGCGGACGTACTGCAACGCCGCGGCCCGGCTGTCATCGCTGGTCGGGTGCTCGGTGTAGGGCGGGCGCAGGGTTTTGATGCTGCGGCACATGGCTAAACCTCCAAGAGCTACCAGCCGCGCTCGGCGAGCCGGTGCGGTTGCGGGATCTCCTCGACGTTGATGCCGACCATGGCCTCACCGAGACCGCGTGACACCTTGGCCAGCACATCCGGGTCGTCGAAGAACGTGGTCGCCTTGACGATCGCCTCGGCGCGCTGGGCCGGATTGCCGGACTTGAAAATGCCCGAGCCGACGAAGACACCCTCGGCCCCGAGCTGCATCATCATCGCGGCATCGGCCGGGGTGGCGATACCGCCGGCGGTGAACAGCACCACCGGCAGCTTGCCGGCCTTGGCCACCTCGACCACCAGCTCGTACGGGGCCTGCAGTTCCTTGGCCGCGACGAACAGCTCGTCCTCGGACAGCGAGCGCAACCGCCGCATCTCGGCACCGATCGTGCGCATGTGGGTGGTCGCATTGGACACGTCGCCGGTGCCGGCCTCGCCCTTGGACCGGATCATCGCCGCGCCCTCGGTGATCCGGCGCAACGCCTCGCCCAGGTTCGTCGCCCCGCACACGAAGGGCACCGTGAAGCGCCACTTGTCGATGTGGTTGGTGTAGTCGGCCGGGGTGAGCACCTCGGACTCGTCGATGTAGTCGACCCCGAGTGACTGCAGGATCTGGGCCTCGACGAAGTGACCGATCCGGGCCTTGGCCATCACCGGAATGGATACCGCGCCGATGATCGCTTCAATCATGTCCGGATCGCTCATCCGGGACACGCCACCCTGCGCGCGAATGTCAGCCGGAACCCGCTCCAGCGCCATCACGGCAACCGCGCCGGCGTCCTCGGCGATCTTGGCCTGGTCGGCGGTGACCACGTCCATGATCACCCCGCCCTTCAGCATTTCGGCCATGCCGCGCTTGACCCGGGCAGTGCCCACCTGGTGATCGATGCTGGAGGTCCGGTTGCCGGAACCGCTGCTGGCGCCCGCGTCGGCGCTGTAGTGCTCAGTCATGCCAACCAGTCTACGTACGTCCCGGGCAAGTCCGGTCAGACCGGTGCTCCGGCAGTGGCCAGCACGACGATCGCGCCGCCGAGCGCCAGCTGCAGCGGCTTGCCTGCCAGGTCGGTGAACCGGGTCGGCGAACGGGCGCTGGCCCGCGACCACTTGCCCTCGATCCGCTTGCCGTTGCGAAATAGCACCACCCGGCCCGAGCCCACCGAATGGGTGAACTGGGATGGGTTGCCGGTGACGTCGATGTCGTTCGGGTTGACCGTCACCTGGCACAGCTGCACCAGCACGTTCGGGGTTGCGATCGGTGACCCGTCGGCCGCGCGCAGCAGCGAGCCGTTGATCGTGCGCACGTAGCGGTGCAGGGCCGGATTCCACACGAAGGTCACCGGGGTGCCACCGACCACGGTGTTGATCGAGTTCGCGGTGCGGGCCGTGGCCAACCGGGAATCGCTGGCCGAGAAACTGAAGCCGATGTTCTTCGAACCACCGGACTTCACCGCCGCCGCGACCTGGGCCAGGTTGGACGCGAGGTTGTAGGGCGCCGGCCGGTTGCTGTCGCGGAAGAAGCCCGGGCCACCCCGGTCGTTGATGACGCCCTTGACAATCGAATGGTCCAGCGTGGTCAGCGAGTCACCACCACCGCCGGAGGCCACCAGGGTGATCGGGCCGTACTGGCTGAGCAGTTCGGCGTCGCTGGCCCGCACGCTCCGGACCGCTTCAACCACCGTCTTGTGGGTGCCGAACACCGCGACCATCCGGGTCAGCCCACCCTCGGCCTGCTCGATGTAGATGACGTCGGCTTTGTCCAGGCCGACCGGTGGGCGGCCGCTCTCGGTGTCGTCGATCTTCACCGCGAGCACCGGCCCGGCGGGAGGCTTGCCGACGCCGGTCAGCGGGTTGACCGGAGCCGGCGGCGGCGGTGTGACCGACTTGGTCGGGGTGGGCGTCGGCGTCGGGCTGGCCGAGCTGGTGGTCGGCGGCGGCGGGGCGGCGCTCTTCTTGCTGCTACCGCCGCTCAACGCGACTGCGCTGACTCCGCCGATCACCACCACCGCGGCAACCCCGCCGGCGATCAGGGCCTGCTTGCGGGAGAGGTTCCTCAGCTGGGACAGCGGGTTGGCCATGGCATTGCTCCTTGCGGGGGGACGGTCTCCGGACGACGGGTGGCCGCTGCGCCGGAGGATTTGCGGTTGCGGGGTGCTGCGATCAGTGCGAGCCGCCAGGTGGGTCCGCGCCGGGTACGGGCTGGACGAACAGGCTGGTGTCGTCGATGTCGAAGAACAGCGGCAACTCCCGATGACCGGCCAGGCGTAGCAACCTGGGCATCCTGCGCGCCCGCAGCGTACGGGTGTCGCGGACCGCATCGTTGTAGAATCGCCGGGCGATCAGCACTCTCGTAGCCGCTTCTGATAGTTCGTTGGCGGCCTCGACCGGCAGCCGATCGCGATAGGCCGCCAGCTCGGAGATCGCTCGGCCGACCTGGTTCTCCGCCACCTGCCGATCAGCCAGCGGCAGCGTCAGCGCGACCCCGGCCAGGGTGGCCAGCTCGCGTGCCTGGCTGTCGGGCACCCCGGAGGACGGCATCTCGACCAGGTGCTGCAACGCGGCGGCCCGGCGCACCAGCTGCGCGTCCAGGGCTGCCTGCACCGCGTCCACCCTGGCGTGCAGCCGATCCAGCCGGGTCAGCGTGAAGGTCACCCAGGCGGTCAGCAGGATCGCCAGGATCACCGCAGCGACCAGCCAACCTGCC
Source organism: Jatrophihabitantaceae bacterium (assembly GCA_039922115.1). Classification (GTDB taxonomy): domain Bacteria; phylum Actinomycetota; class Actinomycetes; order Mycobacteriales; family Jatrophihabitantaceae; genus Jatrophihabitans_A. The sequence goes on along the minus strand of JBDSAN010000223.1, from coordinate 2,310 downwards.
GAGAGCACGGACGTAGGTTACAAGTGCGGACCTGGGAGTCCGCTCAGCCGGGCACCGTCGCGGCAATCGCGATCTCGTACACCCGCAGGATCTGTGCCGCGACCAGCGTCCAGTCGTAGGGACGCACCACCTCAGCGCTTGCGGTGCTCAGCTCGGCTCGCAAACCCGGGTCGCCAAGCACCTGAGCCAGCGCCGTGGCCAGCGCGTGGGCGTCCCGGTTGTGAAACAGCAACCCGGCCTTGCCGCGGCCCCGATCGTCCGGATCGTCGCTGGCCCCGATCACCAGCCGGAACGCCTGCAGGTCGCTGGCCACGATCGGGGCGCCGGCCGCCATCGCCTCCAGCAGGATGATGCCGAAGCTCTCGCCGCCGGTGTTCGGGGCGACGTAGACGTCCACGCTGCGCAGCAGGCTGGCCTTGTCGGCCTCGCTGACCATGCCCAGCATCACCACCGAACCCGCCAATTCTGGTGGCAGCTCGGCGAGGAATTCCTGCTGCTCGCCGCGACCGGCCACCAGCAGCCGCACCCCGGGCCGGGTCTCGACGAGCTCGGACATCGCAGCGAGCAGCACCGACATGCCCTTGCGGGACTCGTCGTAGCGACCGATGAAACCGATCGTGCCGCCCAACGCCGGATCGCGCGGGTAACCCGGCAGCGGTCGAGCATTGGCATAGCTGGCAACCGAAACGCCGTTCGGAATGACCACCGCGTCGGCACCCAGATGCTCGACGATCATCTTGCGGGCAGCTTGGGATACCGCGATCCGGCCGGACAGTCGCTCCAGCACCGCCTGCACCACGCTGTCGAACATAGCCAGGAACCGCGACCGGGTGGACGCGGCATGAAAGGTCGCCACCAGCGGCACGTCAGCCAGCAGCACGGTGAGCAGCGACAAGCTCGGCGGTGCCGGCTCGTGCACGTGCACCACCTCGAAGGCGCCGGCCCGTAACCAGCGCCGGACCCGGGTCGCCGACACCAGGCCGAACTGCAGCCTGGCCACCGACCCGTTGTACGGGATCGGGACGGTCTTGCCGGCGGCCACCACGTAGTCAGGCAGGCCGGGCGCGTCCTCCTCCCCCGGCGCCAGCACCGAGACCTGATGGCCGAGCGCGATCAGGGTCTCGGCGAGGTCGCGGACGTGCGCCTGCACCCCACCGGGAATGTCCCACTGGTAGGGGCAGACGATGCCGATCCGCATCCGGCTCAGCCACTCCCCGGGCCGGCGCTGCCGTTGATCGGCTCAGCCAGCGGCTCGACCGGCTTGAGCCGGCTGCCGTCCAGGTCGGCCAACCAGAGCGGCTGCAGCATGTGCCAGTCAGCCGGGTGCTCGGCTATCCGCTCGGCGAACACGTCGGCCATTGCCTGGGTGGCCTGCTGGACCCGGTCGCGCAGCCTGCCGGTGCCGAACTGGACCGGTTCGCCGATCCGCTGCCCCCAGCCGCTGTCGGTGTAGAAAAGGTGGGTCGGCAGCAGCGCGGCACCGGTGGTCGCCGCCAGCAGCGCCGGCCCGGCCGGCATCCGGGTGGGTTCGCCGAAGAAGTCGACCGGTACCCCCTGGCGGGACAGGTCGCGATCTGCCACCAGGCAGACCACCTCGCCGGCCTGCAGCCGCTCGGTGAGCACCTGCATGGGCGGCCGGTCGCCACCGGTCAGCGGCAGCACCCGCATGCCCAGGCCCTGCCGGTAGGCAACGAACTGGTCGAACAGCGACTCCGGCTGCAACCGCTCGACGACCGTGCTGAAGGAGTAACCCTGCTGCACCAGCCACAGCCCGGCCACGTCCCAGTTTCCGCTGTGCGGCAACGCGACCACCACGCCACGGCCGGCTCCGATAGCTTCCTGGACGTGCTCCCAGCCCTCGGTGTGCGCCCGGGCCAGGGTCTGTTCCACGTCCATGCTCGGCAGCCGGAAAGTCTCCAACCAGTACCGCGCGTAGGACCGCAGCGCCTGCCGGACCAGGTCGTCGAGTTCGTCCTCGGCGAGCTTGCCGCCGGTGACCCGCGCCAGGTTGCGCCGCAGCTGTCGAACCGACCCACCATCGCGTGCGGCCGCCAGGTCCGCACCGCGATCGAACAGCCAGGCCGCGCCCGATTCGGGGACGGCACGCAGCGCATGCCAGCCCAGGGTGTAGCCGAGCCCGCTGGCCTGCTGGGTGAGCCGGCCGGCCTGCTTGCCAGCGTGCCGGCCGGCCTGCTTGCCAGCGGCGGCAACGATCTGGCCGAAGGAGTTCACGCGACCGGTGCCTTGGCCTGCCGCCAGACGGTACTGAACCGTTGCGCGACGGTGACCGTGGAGGCCGCGACCAGGATC
>JBDSAN010000222.1:0-9997 GCA_039922115.1 Jatrophihabitantaceae bacterium | reverse complement strand
CTGTCGACCGCTCCGTCCGGGCTGTCGTTGGTGATCTTCCCGCTGGGCATGAGCAATCGGGCCTCAGTGGTGACCATGCCCGAGATCGGCGCGCCGTAGCTGCCGCCCTGGGTCAGGATCACCACCGCGTAGCGGTCGCTGTTCACCAGGCCGGTCGAGTTGAAGGCGGGCTGGCCGGCAGTGTTGTCGCCGCCCCAGCCCTGCTTGATGGCCGCACCGCTGGTCGCGCTCGGAATGCCGAAGTACTGGTACGTCCCGTCCGAACCGTACTGGGTGGCGTGGTGCATGGCGTTGCCGATCCAAGCCCAGACCGACGCTCGAGCCCGGATCGCGTTGTAAAAGATGGCCATTCCATGCGCGTTGATCTGGGTGCCTCCCCACCAACCGCTGCGCAGCGGTGGCGAGCCGAGGGTCGGAATGTTCAGCGCCTGCTTGACCCAGGTGATCAGGCCGTCGCCACCAGCGCGGCCGTAAAGGGCATTGGCCGAGGCATCGTCGGACTGGGTGATCATCTTGTAGGCAGTCGTCTCGTTCCAGCCGGACATCTGGTTGGTGAGCAGCAGCCGGGTCGCGATGAACAGCTTCATCACCGATTCCGAGGCGTAAGCGCTGTTGTAGTCACCGGCACCCCAGAAGGCGCCGGTGCTGGTGTCCATCACTCCGATCGAGCTGCGGTAACCGTGGCTGCTGGCATAGCTCACCGCGCTCGCTGCCTGGCTGGTAACCGCGGCGCTGGCGGGCGGGCTGTCCACCGCCACCAGCACCAACGCGGTCAGGAATGTGACGATGAAACCGGACAACAGCCTTGCACGCATGGGGGTGTTCCTCACTACCAGAGCTCCGGACGCTGTTGTCCGGCTAATGCATCAGGACCGGTTGGGTTACCGGCCGGATTGTTGGGGGACGGGCGTGCTCGGTGTTGGTCGACCGAGCAGGTCAGGGCGCGGACGTGCCGCCAGCACCAGCGCGAGCGCTGCGCCGAAGGCGACCAGCGCGCCGGCGGTTCCGACGGCCAGCGAACCGAGTACTCCGGCACTGACCAGCTCGACCGAGACGACGGCACGCAGCGATGCCGGCTCCAACCGGCTGAGCCGTCGGTGCAGGGCTCGCAGCGAGTCGGGATTCCGGCACCGGCTGCTCAGCAGGACGGCCGAGCCGCGCACCAGTCCGAACAGCAGCCCGATGCCGAAGGCGAAGGCAGGTCGGCCGCTGACCGAAGCCAGCAATGCGATCAGGTAGGTCGCGGCGGTCATTATGTAGGTGGCGAAACCGGTTCCAATCTGGAATCCGAAGCCGCTGGCATACAGCCACCTGCGGTACTGGGTCAGCCAGCGCTCGTTCACCTGGCGTGGGTGCAGCGGCAGGCTGACCCCGCCAACCCGCAGGTCGGCCGCCAGCACGATCAGGCAACCCAGCGTCGCGATCAGGGCGGCCGCCGGACCGGTCAAGGGCCTAGCCAGCCACGCCAATCCGGCGGTCACACCGCCCAGCAGCGCGCCACCCAGCACCGAGCCGGCAATGAACCAGCAGGTCGTCAGCCAGTACCGGCAGCCCCGACCGCGCTCGGACATCGGGTTGATCGCCGAGACCATCGACAGGCCACAGGGTGACCAGGTGCCGCGAGCCGCCGCAGCCACCGTGAGGATGGCGCACATGACCAGGTAGGACGTGCTCATGTCGAGGCCCCCGTCCAGGGCAGGTCTGCCGGTGTGATTTCGATCGTCCGGCTGCCGATCAGTTGGTCAGGTTGGCCGGCTTGCAGGCTGGCCGCGTACACCGTGTAGGTATGCCGGCCGGGTAGCGCATCGATGATGACGTCGAAGCCCGGATCGCCCGCGGCACCGTACTGGCGGTTGATGTCCGGACGAGCCAGGCCCGCCTCGTGCCGCGACAGTGGCGCGCCGTCCCGCCAGACCGTGATCGGCACCGATGCCGAGGGTTGGTCAGGGTGGTAGGCCCAGCCGGCGATCCGGATTGCCGCGCCGAACGCATCCAGTTGCTCCAGCTCACCGACCGGGCCGGCCTGGGTCACCGCGACCGCATGGTTGCCGATCGTCAACTCCTGGCCGGCCTGCGTGAAGGCGTGCACCGAGTAGCGGTGCAGCCCGGCCGCGGCCGGCACCATCACCTCGAAGCGCGGCTGGTGACCGGCCTCCAACCAATGCATCAGCTCGCCGTTCTCGCTGATCGCGATCGGCAATGCCACGGTCGGATCAGCCGGGTCGCTGGCCCAGCCGGTGATCCGGACCCCGCTGTCGGTTGCCGACACCACCTCCAGCCGGTTGCCGGTCCCGGCCGCCGCACTGGCCGGTTGAGCACCAAGCGAGCTAGCACCCGCCGAGCGAGTACCCAGTGAGCTGGGTCCGGCTGGGTGAGCACCGGCCGCGGCCGAACCGACCACCACGTTGTGCATGCCGATCAGCGGTGCGCCGGATCCCTTGCCGAGGTTCAGCGCGTAGACCTTGTAGTTGTGCCGGCCTGGGGTGGCGGTCAGCTGCAACCGGTAGCCATGGTTGCCAGTGATGTGGAAGGCCGCGTTGACGTCCGGCCGAGCCACCGAGGTGGTGATGACGGTGTAGGGCTTGTCGTCGACGTAGATGACCACTCGCACCGACGAGCCTGGCGCGTCCCGGTCGAAGGCCCAGCCGGACAGGGTGACCTGGTTACCCACCGCGCTGGCCCGCTCCAGCGATCCGGTCGGCGGCGAGCCCAGGTTGACCGCGACGTTGTGTACCCCGATCAGCGTGTTGCCCGAGCCGCCGCCGATATTGATCGCATGGCAGGCGTAGTTGTGGGTGCCGGTGGTTGCAGCCAGGGTCAGCGTGAAGCCGTGATTGCCGGTGATGTGCCTGGCTGCGTTGACGTCGGGCCGGGCATGGTTGGCGGTGACCACGGTGAGCGGCTTGCCGTCCTGATAGACCACCAACCGCACCGAGCTGGCCGGTAGGTCCGGGTCATAGGCCCAGCCCTTGAGCTGGACGAGGTTGCCGGACGCGGTAGCCGACTCCAGGGTGCCCACCGGCGGGTGACCTGACAGGCAGGGCGCTGAATGGGTGGCGGTGTTGTTGTCGGTCGCGGCCGAACTGCTGCAGGTCGCCCCGTACTGCACCCACGGCGGCGTGCACGAGACCACCCGACACAGCACCGGCCCGGTATTGGAATACGGGATCTGGGTATTGCACTGCCCGTACCGGAACTGGTTGCAGGCCACCCGGCGCTGATCGCAGGTGGTGTTGTTGCAGTGACAGCTGTACCGGCCGTCCCGGTAGGCGTTGCAGTCGATGTAGTAGCGCGCTGATCCGCCGCAGAAGTTCGACGCATCGGCCTTCCACCAGCCGCCGATGAACGAGTCCGGCGGGCAGGTGTTGCTACCGGCGTTGATCGTGCAGCAAAAGACGGTGTATCCGGCGGCGCAGGTGTTGTCCGCTCCGCACACCGCGTCGTAGGCGCTGGCTGGCCGGGTCAGGTAGCTCCACGGATCGACTGCCAGCGCGGCACCGAGCACCGCCGCCCCGCCGAGGAACCCGCGCCGGCTCGGGCCGGCCTTGCCCGCCCGCCCGGCGATCCGGTTGACCAGCCGCTCGGCCAGCCCGCTCATCGTGGCAGCCCCGCCGGCATCGGCCACTGGTCAGCACTCATGCCGTCACCTCGACCCGGTCGAGCACCTGATTGATCGGCCCGCACTGCGCCGCGGCCTGCCGGTGCGCACCGAGCACCACGTACAGGCACATCGGACGGCTGCCGTGCGGGCCGTCCAGCGTGCAGAAATGCTGGAAGCCGGCCTGGCCGGCAACCTTTCGCTGCAGCCCGTTCGGGTTGAAGTCAGCAGCGCGCACCGCCGGCAGCCCGCGCGGGGCGAACAGCGCGGTGTCCAGGCAATCGGCTCCGAACTGCAGCAGGGCGATGAAGACGTCGTCGCTGCCCATTCGCTCGACCGCGCCGGTTCCGTAGTCACCGCGCGCGCCCGGCAACGCGAAGTTGGCCAGGTGCATGATCGGGTGGCTGCGCTCGTCGGACCACCGAGCTACCGAACTCGAACCACCAGCTTTCGAGCCGCTGAGCCCAACCGCAGGCAGCGCCCCGGACGGCATGGCCGGCGCCGGTACCGGGCGCTGGTAGATCCGCCCCTCCCATCGATCGGCCAGCTCGACCGCCAGCCCGTAGCCGGTCAACCGGTGCGAGGTTCCCGCGGTGGTCATGCTCGGCGCTGCTCGGTCGGTTCGGCCACCGCGTACAGGCTGGGGTCGCCCGGTCCGATGCCGGCGCTCAGCAGCGCCCGGTCGACGTCGGATTCCCGCTCACGATCGGCGGTCGGCTTGTTCAACCGGCCGGCATCGTCGGCCGCCTGCCGGATCAGCCCACCGATCTGGCTGAACGAGGTGCCCGACCCCTCGCCCTTGATCCGGCCGGTGCGACCGTCGACGACCACGATGTAGGGCGAGCCGGGCACCGCGAAGTCCGTCCAGGCCTGGCTGGACATGACCAGGTCGACCCCCTCCGGGCAGAGCTGATCCAGCGCGGCCGGGCTCTCCTCAGTAGCTGCCTTGGTGACCACGAGCAGCCTGGTACCGGTCGGCAACCCGACCGTGCCGCCGGCCAGCTCATGCCAGAACCCGGCGCAGCCATCGCAGCCCGAGGACAGGAAAGCGAGCACCGAATCGTGCGGCACGCCGACCAGCCGGGCCGTCATGATCTCGCCCTGCAGCGAGATTCCCTCGATGTCGTGGGCAGGTTGCCACTCGTCACGGCCCTCGATGCGGCGGCTGGCCGCCGGTTCGGGCACCTGCTCGATCGTGCGGAACGGCGGTGGCTCAGCCGCTGCGCTGCCGCCACCGTCCAGGGCGTGCAACCGCTGCAGCACGCTGGCGTAGGCGCGCAGCAGCCCGGCGACCAGCACGCACAGGATCGCCAGCACGACGGTCTCCACCATGACAAGGGCGGTCATCCGCGGGCCTCCAATCTGACGGTGACTCGCAGCAACTCCGGCAGCGCGGTCATGAGCAGGTAGCTGAGGTAGCCGAGCACGACGGCACCGAGCAGCAGCATCACGCCAACGCCTGGACGGTCGGCCAGCTCAACGGTCAGCCGGCGCGGCTCATCGCCGAGGGCCAGGCCGGCAATACCGATCAGGGCGTACCCGGCGTTGACCGCGGTATGCCAGTGGCTGATCGTGGACGGCCGGCCGAAGCATCCGCAGTCGCTGCCACGCGCGACAGACATCAGACGGGTCGACAGCCCAGCCAGCACCAGGTAGCTCACCGCCAGCAGGCCGGCACCGAACCGGCCGCCGATCGCGATGGCAGCGATGGCAACGGCCACCTCGACAGCAGCGCTCAGGCGGCTGAGCAGCTTGCCATCCAACTGCTGCAGGCCCGGCAACCGGGCCGCCGTGAGCGCCGAGCGAATGCCCGCCGATCCGAACAGCTTGGTCAGGCCGGCGCCACCCAGCAGCAGCGCGGCCGCGGTGAGCAGCCCGATCATCACTGGCTGCCGATCAGGTCGGTCGCGCACGACTGATTCATCGCAAGCGCGCCGTGATTCAAGCCGGATAGCGCGAGATTCATGGCGAGTGCACAGTCACGCCGGTGACCCAGGTGTGGTGATCGGACAGCCGGCTTACGGTGACCGTGATGGACTTGCCGGCACCGACGTAGTCGAACTTCGCCGGGCCGTCGGCACCGCCCTGCTTGGGTAGGTACACCGCAGTCTCGGCCGTGTGGCCGAGCAGGCTGCGGGTGGTGGCCAGTGGCACCGAGGTGCCGAACACGCACGCCCGCGCTTCTTTCTCGTTGCCTGCGCTGAGCGCGCCCATGTAGGCATCGGCAGTGTTCTGCGCGATGTCGGTCGCGGCGCACAGGTTCGGCGGGATCGAGATGCTGGTGGCCGGTGCTGGCTGATGTGAACTCGTGCGGACGGCCGGCGCCGAGGTGGCCGGCTTGGTCGCAGCTTTGCTGCCAGCGGTGCTGGTCGTGCTTGCCGGGCCGGCCTGATCGGCGGCGCTGGGGCTGGAATTGGCGCTCGTGCAGCCGGCCAGGCCGACAAGGCAGACAAGGGACCCCAGACTGGCTAGTGGCGCAGTACGGGCCATCGGTGCCTGTCGTTCAACAAAGATAATACGCATCGCGTGCGACCATACGCGTAATATCGCAACCTGTCGTGATAGACGGGATGTTCGCCGCTGTATTGACACCGGCGAGTACGTCGAGAGCTGACTGCGCCGACATTTGACGCCGGCGAATGAATTCGATTGGTCGTCCAATCCACGCTCGTCCCGGGTCCGAATGACCTGCGCTCGCAACCTGTTGGCAATCCGCTCGTTTCACAGAACGTCTCATCAGGCCAGCACGCGTACGCATGCACGGGGGATCCGCTCCGGCCGTCCGTCACCGGCGGCCGGCTCCGCTGAAAGGACCGTCCATGGGAATGCCGCGCCGAGCCGTGCGCAAGCGTGCTGAAGCCCGCGCCAGCCAGCCAATCAGCGACAGCCAGGATTCGGCTGCCGGGACGTCCCGGCGTCGTTTCATGGGCTACGTCCTGGCCGGCCCGACCCTCGCGGTGGCTGCCCAGCTCGGCGCCGGCGCGGTCCACCCGAACCGGGCCGACGCGGCGATCCCCACCTTGCCGCAGCCGGAGGAGCTGTTCGACCTCGGCGACCTGCAGGACCTGGCCGCGCTGCCCACCTCGAACCTGATCAGCATCACCGTCAACTCCGACGGCACCGCGGCCTTCGCGCTGCCGCGTGCCGAGGTTGGCCAGGGCATCACGACGTTGATTGCCCAGTTGATCTCCGAAGAACTCGATCTGCCGATCGACAAGATCAGCATCTCGCTGGCCGACGCCCGTCCGGAACTGGTGTTCAACCAGCTGACCGGCGGCTCCAACTCGACCCGATCGATGTATACGCCGGTACGGACGGCAGCTGCGATCGCGCGACTGCGGCTGATGGCTGCCGCCGCCAACCAGTGGGGGGTGCCAGCAACGTCGGTGACCACCAAGTCCGGGGCCGTGCTCGGGCCCAACGGCAAGCAGGCCAGCTATGGCTCGCTGGCCGTGGCGGCAGCAAGCACTCAGCTTGCCGCGGTCGGGGTGCAGCTGAAGCCGGCCTCGGAATTCACGGTCATCGGCACCCCGCAGAACCGGATCGACGCCCTAGCTGCGGTGACCGGTCGCAAGACGTTCACGATGGATCTGCAGGTGCCCAACGCGTTACCGACGATGATCCGCCGGGCTCCGACCATCAACGGCACCCCGAAGTCGGTGGCCAATATCGCGCAGGTGCTGGCGTTGCCCGGTGTCACCGATGTCGTGGTGGTGTCCACTGGCGTGGCGGTCCGCGCCCGGACCTTCGGCCAGTGCATCGATGCGGTGGACGCGCTGTCTGTCAGCTGGAACCCGGGCACCGTCGACGGCGAGTCCGACAGCACCATTCAGGCCAAGCTCAAGGCCGCCGAGCTGCCAATCGTGGTGCCGCCGTTACCGTTGCTCACCAAGGCGATCGATGCCCGGTTCACCTTCGCCTTCGCCAGCAACTCGCCGCTCGAACCGAACTGCGCGATAGCTGATGTCCGATCAGACAGTGCCGAGATCTGGGCAAGTCTGAAGTCACCGATCGTGGCCCAGCAGACCATTGCCGCCAAGCTTGGCTTGCCACAGAGCGCGGTCAAGGCGCACGTGATCACCGGTGGCGGCTCGTTCGGCCGGCACCTGTTCTTCGATGCCGCGCTGGAGGCGGCCGAGATCTCGCAGAAGATTGGCAAGCCGGTCAAGCTGATGTGGCACCGCACCGATGACTTCCGGCACGGCCGCACCCACCCGATGTCCACCTCGCGGGTCCGGGTCACCTATGGCCTGGGCAACGTGGTCAGCTACGAGCAGCGGCACACCAGCGTGCAGACCGACTTCACCCACGGCCTGGGTGAGATCATCACCGCGCTGGCCACCAAGCTGCCCGGTGGCAACTTCCTCGGCTTCTCCGAGTCGATCTTCGAGCTGACCCAGAGCGTGCCCTACAACTTCGGCGCGGTCACCCAACTGCTCAACGAGGCGCTCAACTACGACAGCTTCCATACCGGCAGCATGCGCAATATCTATTCACCCAACGTGTGCACGGCCACCGAGCTGATGGTCGATCAGCTTGCCACCGCCTTCGGCAAGAGCCCGTTGGTGTTTCGCCAGCAATTCTTGCGTGATCCTCGGACGCTAGCGGTGCTGAACAAGGCCGCGCAGGCCGGTAACTTCGGCAAGACGATGCCGGCCGGCATGGCGCAGGGGATCGCGGTGCACAACGAGTACAAGGGTGCTGCGGCCTGCCTGGTCGAGATCGACTGCACGCCGGCCACCGTGAACCGGCCGATCACCGACGGGGTGACCGGCCCGCGGGTCACCAAGGTGGTCTTCGTGGTGGATGTCGGCCTGGCGGTGAACCCGAAAGGCCTTGAGGCGCAGATGCTGGGCGGCATCAGCGACGGCATCGCGCTGGCGTTGACGTCCAGCCTGCATATCAAGAATGGACTGCCGCTGGAAGGCAGTTGGGACAACTACTTCTACACCCGGCAGTGGAACACCCCGCCCGAGATCGAAGTGATCGTCATGCCGCCGACTACCGGCCAGCCGGGTGGCGCCGGTGAGCTAGCGGTGGCGCCGGCGATGGCGGCGGTTGCCTGCGCTTACGCCCGGGCCACCAATACACTGCCGACCTACTTTCCGATCAACCACGCCACTTTGAGCTTTCAGCCGCTGCCGCCGAGCGTGATCCCGGTGGAACCGACCGATGGACTGGACCACACCTACTAGGCCCGAGCGGCCAGCCACGCTTGACGTTTCGAGACTGCTAGGAGCATTTCATGCCCAATTACAGCTTCATTCTCAACGGTGAGCAGGTCACCGTCGACGTGCCCGGCGACGTGCGCCTGCTCTGGGTGCTGCGCGACGTGCTGGGGGTGACCGGTCCCAAGTACGGCTGCGGCCTGGAGGTGTGCAGGGCCTGCACCAGTCATATCAACGGCAAGGCCTTCAACCCGTGCGCGGTTCCGGTAGCCGACCTCAAACCGTCCGATGAGATCACCACGATCGAGGGACTGCCGGCGACCGTCAATGCCGACCTGCATCCGATGCAGCAGGCCTGGCTGGACACCGACGTCGCGCAGTGCGGTTACTGCCAGCCCGGGCAGATCATGGCGGCGGTGGCCAAGGTTAAGCAGGTTCGAGCGGAGGGACGCGAGATCGGCGATGCGGATTTCGATGAGATCCGCAATATCTGCCGGTGCGGCACCTACCACCGGATCCGGCAGGCGATCGCGGCCGGCGCCCAGCAGATGTAGCCGAATTCGGTAGGCGAGCCGGCCTGGTCGCTGGCATGCTAGGCCGATGTCGATCATCACTCGGTGCCTGCGTTCGGTGGACCCTGCGGTTGCGTTGCGGGCCTGCCGGCAGCAGCGGACCGGCTGGGAGTGGGTCGGTTCGGCGCGGTGATCGGCGCGCTGCTGGCCGGCTTGGCGGCCGGCCTCGGTATCGCGATCACGGTCGGCGCGATCGGGCTGTACCTGATCGGGCTCGGCGCCCAGGAGCGATTCCAGGTCGCCGCAGCCGCCGCGCTCGGGGTTGCCACCACCGACGGGCTGTACGCGCTGCTCGCGGCGCTGGCTGGGCTCAGCCTGCAACACCCGCTGTCGGTGGTCGCCCGGCCGCTGACCTGGCTGGCCTGTGCGGCGCTGCTGGTGTTGAGCGTGCGCACCGCGCTGATCGGGTTGCGCCGCTATCGCACCCGGCAGGCACCGGCTCAGGCGCAAGTCCGGATCAGCTCGGCGCTGCGGGTGTACCTGGTGCTGGTCGGCCTGACCGCGGTGAACCCGGCGACCGTGAGCTACTTCCTGGCGCTGGTGCTGGGCAGGCAGGCCAGCGGCGCGCACCTGACCGGCGGGGCGGCGGTGGTGTTCGGCCTGGCCGCGTTCGTCGGCTCGGCCGCCTGGCAGCTGGTGCTGGTCGGTGGCGGCACCGC
>JBDSAN010000221.1:0-9540 GCA_039922115.1 Jatrophihabitantaceae bacterium | reverse complement strand
GTAGCAGTTCGAACCCGACCACGCCGGCCGGCGGCGGTGGCGCGCCGACCTCGACCGCGCCGACCGACACCATCGTGGTGGGCTCGGCGAACTTCCAGGAAAACGTGGTGCTGGCCGACATCTACGCCGAGGCACTGAAGGCCAAGGGCGTCAAGGTCACCACCAAGCTCAACATCGGCAGCCGGGAGACCTACCTTCCGGCGCTCAAGGACGGCTCGATCGACCTGATCCCGGAGTACAGCGGCGTGCTGCTGCAGTACTTCGACAAGACCGCCACCGCGGTGAGCTCCGATGAGGTGCTGGCCGGCCTGCAGAAGGCGGTACCGTCCCCGCTGGCCGTGCTGGATCAGTCCAAGGCCGAGGACAAGGACGCGATCGTGGTGACCAAGGCGACCGCGGACAAGTACCACCTCACCTCGATCGCCGACCTGGCGGCAGTGGCGAGCAAGCTGACCCTCGGCGCCCCGCCGGAGTTCCAGACCCGCGCCGACGGCATCCCCGGCCTGAAGAAGGTCTACAGCGTCACCTTCAAGACCTACAAGAAGCTCGACGCCGGCGGTCCGCTGACCGAGAACGGGCTGAAGAACGGCCAGATCGATGCCGGCGACATCTTCACCACCGACCCGTTGATCGCCAAGAACGGCTGGGTGGTGCTCAGCGACCCGAAGAACCTCTATACCGCCCAGAACGTGCTGCCGCTGATCAACAGCAGCAAGGCCTCGGCCAACGTCAAGTCGGTGCTGAACGCGGTCTCGGCCAAGCTGACCACCGATGACCTGGTGCAGCTCAACGAGAAGGTCCAGCTGGAGAAGCAGGACGCCGACGCGGTCGCCAAGGCGTGGCTGCAGGCAGCCGGGCTGAGCTAGCCGCTGGCGTTTCATCGCTGGCGGCACTGCCAGCAGTGCTCCTCGGGGCCTGTGCTGTGATTGCGGCACGGGCCCCGAGGTATGTCTCGGGTCAGCCTGACGGTTCGAGCAGCGGTTCGAGCAGCGGTTCGAGCAAGCTGGTTCGAGCAAGCCGGTTCGAGCAGCGGGCTTGATGACAGTGGGAGGCGACGCGGTGCAGAGCTGGCAGTCCTTCGACCGGATGTGGGATGAGCTGCTCCCGGTGGGACGTTCGGCGTCATCGGGCGGCTATCGGCGCTTCGCCTGGACTGGCGCTGATCTGCAATTGCGCGAGTGGTTCGCCGCTGAGGCCGGCCGGCGTGGCCTTGACCTCACGCTGGATCGGGCCGGCAACCAGTGGGCCTGGTGGGGCGATCCGGACGCGGCGGCGCGGGCCGGCCGGCCGGGACTGGTGATCGGCAGCCACCTGGATTCGGTGCCCGACGGCGGCCCCTTCGACGGCCCGCTCGGCGTGCTGTCCGCGCTGGCCGCGCTGGACGAGCTGCGCGAGCGAGGCTGGCAGCCGTCCCGCCCGGTGGCGGTGGTGAACTTCGGCGACGAGGAGGGTGCCCGGTTCGGCATCGCCTGCGCCGGCTCCCGGCTGATCACCGGCGCGCTGGACCCGGACCGGGCCCGCGGGCTGGCCGATTCGGCCGGCTCCACCATGGCCGAGGCGATGGCAGCCGCCGGCTTCAACCCCGATCAGGTAGGCCCGGATCGAGAAACCATCGGACGGATCGGCTGCTTCGTCGAGTTGCATGTCGAGCAGGGCCGCGGGCTGGCTGAGCTGGCCGAACCGATCGCGATCGGCACCGCGATCTGGCCGCACGGGCGCTGGCGGATCGACCTGCCGGGCCAGGCCAACCACGCCGGAACCACCCGGTTGGTCGACCGGGACGACCCGATGCTCGGCTACGCGCGGCTGGTGCTGGCCGCCCGGCAGGCCGCCGAGCGGCACCGCTCGCTGGCCACCATGGGCAAGGTTTCGGTATTTCCCAACGGGGTAAACGCGATTGCCTCGCTGGTCAGCGGCTGGCTGGACGCGCGGGGCGAAGATGCCGGCCGGCTGCGCGAGCTGGTTGCCGAGCTGGCCGAGCTGGCCCGGGCCGAGGGCGGCACGCTGACCGAGGAGTCCTGGACCGATCGGACCCCGTTCGACCAGGGCCTGGCCGCCCGCTTGCGCGAGGTGCTGCCCGCCGCGCCGCTGCTGGACACCGGCGCCGGTCATGACGCCGGCATCCTGGCCAATGCCGGGGTGCCGACCGCGATGCTGTTCGTCCGCAACCCGACCGGGATCTCGCACTCGCCGGCCGAACATGCCGAGCTGGCCGATTGCCACGCCGGCGTGCAGGCATTGGCGGCGGTCGTCAGCGAGCTGGCCGGGTGACCGGCTACTGGGTGGGTCACGGCTGGCTGGACGGCGACGTGGTCGACGGCCTGCGGCTGGTCAGCGAGGCCGGCCGGTGGGTGGCCCTGGAGCGGGCGCCGAGGCCGGCACCGGGCGATCAGGCGCTGCCGGGGCTGGCCCTGCCAGGGCTGGCCAACACCCACTCACATGCCTTCCACCGGGCCCTGCGCGGGCGCACCCATGACGACGGCTGCACCTTCTGGACCTGGCGCGATCGGATGTATGCCCTCGCCGCCCGGCTGGAACCGGAGTCCTACCTGGCGCTGGCGCGCGCGGTCTATGCCGAGATGGCGCTGGCCGGGGTCAGCGCGGTGGGCGAGTTCCACTACCTGCATCACCGGCTCGACGGCACCGGCTACCGCGACCCGAACGCGTTCGGGCAGGCGCTGATCCAGGCCGCGACCGAAGCCGGCATCCGGATCACGCTGCTGGACACCTGTTACCTGTCTGGCGGCCTGGACGCGCTCGGGCACCGGCCGTTGCGCGGCATCCAGCTCCGCTTCGGCGACGGCGACGCGGCCGGCTGGTGCCGCCGGGTTGAGGCGCTGGCGGCGGCACATGAGCACACCGATCGGGTCCGGATCGGTGCCGCGATCCACTCGGTGCGCGCGGTGCCGGCCGATCAGCTGGCCCCGGTGATCGACTGGGCGGACGGTCGGCCGCTGCACGCGCACGTGTCCGAGCAGCCGGCCGAGAACGCGGCCGCGCTGGCCACCTATCGCAGGACGCCAACCGCGCTGCTGGCCGAGCACGGCTTCGGCGGATCCCTGCACACGGCCGTGCACGCGACCCACCTCAGCGAGGCCGACATTGCCTGGTACGGCTCGTCGGGCACCAACGTGAGCATCTGCCCGACCACTGAGCGGGACCTGGCCGATGGCATCGGACCGGCCTCGGCGCTGGCCGCCGCCGGTTGCACGCTGACCCTGGGCAGCGATCAGAACGCGGTAGTCGACCTGCTGGAGGAGGCTCGTGCGCTCGAACTGAACGATCGGCTGGCCACCCTGCACCGCGGCCGGTTCGAGTTGCCGCAACTGATCGAATCGCTCACCGACGCCGGCCAGGCCAGCCTCGGCTGGCCCGACGCCGGCCGATTCGCCGTCGGCCAGCGCGCTGACCTGATCGCGGTGCGGCTGGACACCGTCCGGACCGCCGGCACGTTACCCCGGCAGGCGGTGATGGCAGCCGGTTCGCCCGATATCGACACGGTGATCGTCGACGGCGAGGTGATCGTCACCGGTGGCCGGCACAAGCTCGGGGACGTCGGTGCGCTGCTGGCCGAGGCGATCGCGCCACTCTGGGCCTAGCGATCGCCTCGATCCGCAGGCCCAGCGCGGGCCATGACCCGCCAACGGCATCGCAGTCCGGACTAAGCCGGCTGGCCGAAGGTCAGCGCTGCTGGCGCATGTGCTGGAACCGCCGGGTTTTTTGGCGCGATCGGCTCCAACCGGCGGTAGGCCGCGCCCTGCGCCGGTCGGCTGTCGGGCTCGTCCTTGTTCGGCCAGAACGCCATTGCCCGCTCGGCCTGCGCGGTGATCGACAGCGATGGATTCACGCCGAGGTTGGCTGACAGCGTCGAGCCGTCCACCACGTGCAGGTTCGGGTAGCCGTAGAGCCGGTGGTAAGGGTCGATCACGCCGGTGCTGGCCGAATCGCCGATCGGGCAGCCACCGATGAAGTGCGCGGTCATCGGGACGTTGAACAGGTCACCGTAGGTGCCGCCGGGCACCCCGCCGATGTTGTCGGCCAGCTGCCGGGCGGCCTGGTTGGCCACCGGGATCCAGCTGGGATTGGGCTCGCCGATGCCCTGCTTCGAGCTGAGTTTGGTCCGTCCGAATAAGCCTTTCTTGCGCAGCACCGTGATCGAGTTGTTCAGCGTCTGCATCACCAGCAGGATGATGATGCGCTCCGACCAGTGCCGCGGGATGACCGTCTTGAAGATCAGTCCCGGGTTGCGGACGGCCACCCCGAGCCATTCGCGCAACCGCTTGGCTGGGCTGCCGCCCTCGGTCAGCGCGGTGGTCAGCAACCCCATTGCGTTGCTGCCCTTGCCATACCGGCAGGGCTCGATGTGGGTGTGCTCGTCCGGATGCCAGGACGAGGTGATCGCCACGCCCTTGCTGTAATCGGCATGCTTGTCCTTGCTGACCGCACCGAGCAGCGACTCGGAGTTGGTCCTGGTCAGCTCGCCGAGCCGGCCGGAAATCCCGGGCAGCACGCCGTCGCGAAGCTCGTGCAACAGCTTCTGGGTGTTGTACGTGCCAGCGGCGAACACCACGTGTTCAGCAGTGAAATCTCGGCCACCGCGGTTGAACCAGGAACCGGTTCGGGCGGTCTGTACCAGGTAGCCGCCACCGCGCCGGGGTCGCAGGCCGAGCACCGTGGTGAGCGGGTGAACCTCGGCGCCGGCCCGCTCGGCCAGGCCCAGGTAGTTGACGTTCAGGGTGTTCTTGGCGCCGAACCGGCAGCCGGTCATGCAGGAACCGCACTGGATGCAGCCGGTTCGCTCCGGGCCGGCGCCGCCGAAGAACGGATCGGGCACGGTCTTGCCCGGCTCCTGCTGGCCGTCCCGGCCGAAGAACACCCCGACCGGGGTCAGCGTGAAGGTGTCCCGCTTGCCGAACTGCTCGGCCAGCCGCTGCATCTGCCGGTCGGCCTCGGTCACGGTCGGGTTGATCACCACGCCGAGCATCTTCTTGGCCTGGGCGTAGAACGGCGCCAGCTCGGCCTGCCAGTCGGTGATGTGGGCCCACTGCGGATCGGTGAAGAACGGGGCCGGCGGCTCGTACAGGGTGTTTGCGTAGTTGAGCGATCCGCCACCGACCCCGGCCCCGGCCAGGATCACCACGTTGGAAAGCAGGTGAATGCGCTGCAGGCCCTTGCATCCCAGCTTGGGCGCCCAGATGAAGTTGCGCAGGTCCCAGGACGTCTTCGGCGTGTTGTGCTCGTCGAAGCGCTGGCCGGCCTCCAGCACGCCGACCCGGTAGCCCTTCTCGGTGAGTCGCAGTGCAGTAACGCTGCCACCGAAACCGGAGCCGATCACGATCACGTCGTAGTCGTTTCGCTCAGACAATTGCCGCTCCCCACCGAGATGATGTGCCGAACTGGTCGCTTGTACAAAGCTTGCTTCGGTGTAAACCACGATGCATCAGCGCTGGCCGTTTGTCCATCGAGGTCCGCTGCGGGTCACCGGGCATACTTCAGCTACCGCAGAACGCCTGGCCAGCTTCGCGAGTCAGTGGCCAATCCACAGCAGGGAGCGCAGCGATGGCGAAGGTCGTGCTGATCACCGGATGCTCGTCGGGAATCGGCAAGGCGGCCGCCGGCCAGCTCAACCAGGCCGGCGCGATCGTCTATGCCAGCGCTCGCCGCCCGGACACCCTGACCGAGCTCGCCGCGGCCGGCTGCCATCCGGTGCGGCTGGACGTCGAGGACCCGGCTTCGATGCGGGCCGCGCTGGATCAGATCATCAGCGAGCAGGGCCGGCTGGACGTGCTGATCAACAACGCCGGCTACGGCCTGTACGGCCCGATCGAGCAGGTGGCGATCGAGCAGGTGCGCCGGCAGTTCGAGACCAACGTGTTCGGGCTGATCGAGCTGAGCCAGCTGGTGCTGCCCGGCATGCGTGCCCAGCGCAGCGGCCGGATCGTCAACGTCTCGTCGATGGGCGGGCGGACCACGCTGCCCGGTGGCGGGATCTATCACGCGAGCAAGTACGCCGTCGAGGCGATCAGTGACGCGCTGCGGCTGGAGGTCGCCCCGTTCGGGGTCGCGGTAGTGCTGATCGAACCGGGCGTGGTGCGCACGCCGTGGTCGGCGCAGGCAATGGCCCACCAGGCATCGGCTCCGGTCGAGGCGGGCGGTGCGAAGCCGGAGGCTGCCGACCCGTATGCCGATTACAAGGACGCGGTGGCCGGCTCCTTCGAGCGCGCCTACAGCGGCCCGCTGGCGAGACTGTCGATCAGCGCTGAGGCGGTCGCCAAGGTGATCACCCGAGCCAGCCTGGGCCGCCGTCCGCGTACCCGGTACCTGATCAGCCCGATGGCCAAGTCGCTGGTCGCGCTGAAAGCGGTGCTGCCCGACCGGGTGCACGACGCGGTACTGCGCCAGCAGTACAAGCTTCCCTAGCCCTAGCCCTAGCCCTAGCCCTAGCCGTACAGCCCTAGCCCTAGCCGGCAGCCGACGAGCCGATCGGGTCAGCGCGGAGCCACCGCGGCCCAGGCCACCGTCAGCTCGCCGTGCCGGTGCCGGGCCGGGCTGCCGAGCAGCGGCCAGCTACCGGCCAGCTCCGCGCAGGCCGCCTGCCAGCGTTGCCGCGGTCCGTAGACCGCCAGCGGCGCCTGCCGGTCCCAGGCCGCGTCCAGCTCGCGCAGCAGCGCATGTATCGGTTCGCCCGCAACGTTGCGATGGATCAGCGCCTTGACCAGCCGGTCGGCCAGGTCGGACGGCCGGTCGAGGTTGGCCAGCCGGCAGCTCAGGGTGATGCTGACCGGGCCGGTCGCATCGATCAGCACCCAGCTGCCGCGCCGACCGAGCTCGTCGCAGGTTCCCTCGACGATCACGCCGGACGGTCCGAGCTGCTCGCGCATCCGCTGCCAAGCCCCGGCAACGGCCGGCTCGGGGTACTGCCGCAGCACGTTGGCCACTCGCACGACCAGCGGACGGTGGCCGGCGAGCTCGAAGCCGCCGCGCTCGAACCGCAGCCCTGGCCGGCTGGCCGAGCTCGCGGCGGCAACCCGGTCGGCAGCCAGCTCCAGGCCGATCACCTGCACGTCCGGCCGGATCCTGCGCAGCCTGTCCTGCAGCTCGATCGTGGTGACCGGGCTGGCGCCGTAGCCGAGATCGATCACCAGCGGGCTGTCGGCCGCGTCCCGGAGCCGATCGGCCAGCGTCGCCACCGTCCAATTGTCCATTCGGCGCAGCCGATTCGGGTTCGTGGTGCCCCTGGTCGGCAGGCCCAGCGCGCGCGCCCGGCCGGCGGCGAGCCGGGGCGGGCGGCTCACCATCTCGACCGCGGTGGCCGGTGCCGGCGCAGAATGTGCACAGGGCGGCATTCTCCAGCACAACTGTCTGCGGTCGGCCGGTAGGCTCCGCGATCGTGTCCATCACCCTCGCCGAGTTGACCACGTTGCGACTCGGTGGACCCGCGAATCGGGTCGAGGTGGCAGCCAGCAGCGACGAGCTGGTCGGGCTGGTCGCGGCCGCCGATCAGGCCGGTGAACCGGTGCTGTTGCTCGGCGGTGGATCGAACCTGGTGGTCGGCGACGACGGCTGGCCGGGGGTGGTGATCCGGGTCGCCTCGAACGAGCTCAGCATCACCGGGACTGGCGAGGTTGCCGACCTGCGGGTCGCGGCCGGGGTGGGCTGGGACGAGCTGGTGCAGCGCAGCCTGGCTGAGGGACTGTCCGGGCTGGAAACCATGTCGGGCATACCCGGATTGGTCGGCGCGACCCCGGTGCAGAACGTCGGGGCCTACGGCGCCGAGGTGGCCGACGTGTTAACCGCCCTCACCGTCTATGACCGGTCCAGCGGCGCGGTCGAGCGGTGGCCACCGCAGCGGTGCGAGTTCGGCTTCCGGACCTCAGCCTTCAAGCACACCGCTCGCTATGTCGTGCTCGAGGTCGAGCTGCGGTTGGTCCGCTCGGCGCTGTCCCGGCCGATCCGGTACCTGGAACTGGCCCGGCGGCTGGGCATCGAGCAAGGTCAAAGCGCGCTGGGGACCGACGTTCGTGAGACGGTGCTGGCACTGCGCCGGTCCAAGGCGATGGTGCTCGACCCGACCGATCACGACACCTGGAGTGTCGGCTCGTTCTTCGTCAACCCAGTGCTGGACGAGGTTCCCGAGCCTGCCCGGGACTGTCCGCAGTGGCAGACCGGTGGCCGGCTGAAGCTGTCGGCGGCCTGGTTGATCGAGCAGGCGGGCTTCAACCGGGGGTATGGACTGGACCACGGTCGGGGCACGGTGTCGGTCTCGACCAAGCACACGCTGGCCCTGACCAACCGCGGTGGAGCCACCACCGCGGAGCTGCTCGAGCTGGCCGCCGAGATCCGCGCCGGCGTCGAGAAGCGCTTTGAAATCAGGCTCGGACCGGAGGCGCACCTACGCAACTGCAACTTTTGAGTCCGGGATTTGACCTTGCAGAGGTTTGACCCACTAATGTGACAGCTCATATCGGACAGAAGGATGTTGTGAGTAGCGGCCTGACCCGAAAACGCGTCACCTTCCTCGATGTGCTGCGGGTCCGCGAATTTCGGGTGCTGTGGATGGCAGACGCTCAGTCGGCCATCGGCGACCAGATCGCGCGGGTAGCACTGTCGGTTTTGGTGTTCGAGCGTACGTCCTCGGCAGTATTGACTGCCCTGACGTACGCCTTGACGTTCTTGCCGGCACTGGTCGGCGGCGCGCTGCTTTCCGGGCTGGCTGACCGGCTGCCCCGTCGACGGGTATTGATCGCGTGCGACCTGATTCGCGCGGTGATGTTCGGCGCGATGGCGCTGCCCCAGGTGCCGTTCTGGTTGGTGGCAACCCTGCTGGTGCTGGCGGTGCTGGCCGAGTCGCCGTTCACCGCCGCCGAGTCCGCGCTGATCCCGGCCATCCTGCTCGATGACGACGTGTACGTGGTCGGCACCGGCCTGCGCACGATCACCAACCAGGTCGCCCAGCTTGCCGGGTTCGCCGGCGGTGGCCTGGCGATCGCGCTGGTAGGTGCCCGGGCCGGGCTGGCCCTGGACGCGGCCACCTTCGTGCTGTCCGCGGGGTTGATCATGATCGGAGTGCAGGCTCGGCCGGCCAGCGCGAGTCTGGAGCACGACGAGTCGCTTCGCCAGACCGGTTCGGCGCTGCGGGCCGGCTTGCGGCTGGTATTTCGCGATGCCCGGTTACGCACGTTGCTCGGGCTGGCCTGGCTCGCCGGCCTGTACGTGGTGCCAGAGGGTGTCGCGGCGCCGTATGCGAAGGCCATCCATCAACAGTCCAGCCAGGGCGCCAGCGCGGTGGGGCTGCTGATGGCGGCGATGCCGGCCGGGACGGCGCTGGGTACCTACCTGTTCGTCCGATGGGTGCCCAGCCGAGCCCGGTCGAAATGGATGGGACCGTTCGGCGCTGTCTCGGGGCTACCGCTGGTGGCCTGCTGGCTGCTGCCGGGGCTGCCGATGTCGCTGCTGCTCTGGGCCGCTAGCGGGTTGTTCTTCTGCTATCAGGTGCAGGTGGTGACCGAGTTCGTCCGCGCGGTGCCGGACAACCAGCGG
>JBDSAN010000220.1:0-4871 GCA_039922115.1 Jatrophihabitantaceae bacterium | reverse complement strand
GGCTGTGCTCATCGAGGCAGACCCTAGCGGCTACCGCTCGCCCGAGCCGGGCCGCCCGAGCGGGGCGGCCCGAGCCGGGCCGCCCGAGCCGGGCCGCCCGAGCGGGGACCTCCGGCGCAGTCGGATCAGACGCCGACCGGACGTGCCGCGTGCACCGCCCGCAACCAGTGCTCCAGCGGCAGCGAGCCGCGCCGCGCCACCGAGATGCCGGCGTCGAGCAGCACCGGGTAGGGGGTTACCGCCAGCTCGATCACCTGCGGCCGGGCCAGGAACGCCTCTCGCTCGTCGTCACCGAAGTCGGTCGGATCATTGCCGGTGAGCCGGCACCACAACACGAACACGGTTTCCTGCGCTGTCACCATGAGCAGCCACCTCCGCTACTCACCGTGCCGGGTCGGAATGTCCAAGTTGCCACTGTGAGATGGCCGACAGGCGAACTCCTCGCCTGCATTTCAGGCGGACCGGCTTGAGGCGGACCGGCTTGAGGCGATCAGCTTCAGATGACTGGCTTCAGACGACCGCGCCGTCGTCGTCCGAGTCGTCCCGGGGCTCGGGCCGTAGCCGCAACGCCAGCAGGCCCGCGCCGAAGAGCACCAGCACCACGCCGAGCGGCAGTGGCAGGTCAGCCGGCAGCCCCAGCGGATAGCCGAAGGCGATGATCGCGATGCCGAGCAGGGTGACCAGCACGGCCATCGCGGTGGCCAGCGCCGGCCGGGGCAGCGGCGGCGGTGGCGGCGGCACGAAGTGGTCGACATCATCGACCTCGTCAGCAGCGGCGGCCTCGGACTGAGCTTGCCCGGCGGCGTGTACCGCGATCGAGGTGTTCCACTCCAGTAGCGGCCGGCCGAGTTCGGGCATCCCAGCGATGATTGCCGCGAACTCGGTGTCCGTGTCGATGCCATGCAGTGGGTCCGGCCGCAGTTCCCGATCACGGTGGCGCGAGGCCGACACCTCGATGCCCAGTTCGGCGGCGATCTCGGTGAGCACCTGGCGAGCCTGATCGGTCAGATCGGCCGCAACATACAGCCGATCGGCGGTCACCGGGTCGTTGGTCGGTTCGACGTAGGCCGGTACCTCGCGCAGGCCGAGCACGTCGAGCAGGTGGTCGGCCAGCCGCGGATCGACGTCAGCGACCGGAGCGTAGGCGTCCGAGTCGAGCCCGTTGTCCCGCCGGCCCCGGTGCGAGGCGGGCGAGGTCATCGCCAACTCCCGGTCGATGCGCGACAGCTGCGCCCCGGGCAGTGCACGGCCATCGCTAGTCGCCGATCCCGGACCGGACGTGCTGGCGGATGAAGTCCAGGCTCTGGCCGAAGATCAGCTCTGCATCGTTGTCCAGGGTCGCCACGTGATAGCTGTTGGTCAGCGGCACCTCGTGCACCGTGGTGGAGGTCGCACCGGAGTGATACAACTTGGCCGACAGCGGGTCAACCACGTGATCCTCGGTGGAGCGCAACAGCAGGATCGGCACCGTGATCTTGCCAAGGTCGGCGACGATCAGCTTCCACATGGCCATCATCGAGACCAGCGCCTTCAGCGGCGTCTTGTCATAGCCGTGCTCGTCCGAACCAGGCTTCTTGATGTCGTTGCCGATGCCCGGCCGGGACGGCACCGCCCAGGCGATGTACTTGGCGAACTGGGCGTCCTTGCGCATGGTCGCGATCGCCGGGTTGACCAGCACCAGGCCGGCCAGCTTCGAACCGCCAGCGGCCGCTTCGTCCTCGGCGAGCTTGGTGACCAGCGCGCCGCCCATCGACAGCCCGCAGGCGAAGATCACCTCGCAGCGATCAGCCAGTTCGGCGTAGGCAGCGCGGATCTCGGCGTACCAGTCGGTCCACTTGGTGGTGTTCAGGTCTTGCCAGCTGGTGCCGTGACCGGGCAGCCTGGGCAGCCGAACGGTGTAGCCGGCCTCGGCCAGCTGGCTGGCCAAGGGCCGCATGCTGAACGGGCTGCCGGTGAAGCCATGACTCACCAGCACGCCGATGGACCCGGTCGGGCCGTTGCCGTCTGCGGCGAACGGTTCGGCACCGGGGACGACCTGGGTCGCGGGCGGATGGGGCACGCCTGACTCCCTCTGCTGTGTGAGGCCTCCATCATGCCGTCCCGGAATCGTCCTGGCTACGTCCGGGTTATCGAACCCGGCAACCCGGCCCGAGTAGCGGCTCGGTGAATTGTCGTCGACACTGCAGCCAGACTATGGTCAGAGCAGCCGAACACGCCGAACAGACTTCAAGCCACATCAAGCAAGGCAGGAGGCCGCCGAGTGCTGTACTGGTTCCTGAAGTTCGTGGCGCTTGGGCCGCTGCTCAGGGGAGTGTGGCGCCCGTACGTCGAGGGAGCCGAGAACGTACCGGCCCATGGCGGCGCGATCCTGGCCAGCAACCACCTTTCGTTCTGCGATTCCTTCTTCATGCCGGTGATGGTCAAGCGCCGGGTCACCTTTCTGGCCAAGGCCGAGTACTTCACCACCGGCGGGCTGAAGGGCCGGCTATCGCGGCTGTTCTTCGCCGGCGTCGGCCAGGTGCCGATTGACCGCGACGATGCCGATGCCTCGCGCGGTGCGCTGACCACCGGGGTGCGGATCCTGCGCCGGGGCGACCTGCTGGGTATCTACCCCGAAGGCACCAGATCACCGGATGGCCGGCTCTACAAGGGCAAGACCGGAGTGGCCCGGATGGCGCTGGAGGCCGGTGTGCCGGTGATCCCGGTCGCGATGATCGACACCGAGAAGATGATGCCGACCGGTCGGAAGCTGCCGCACCTGCGGCCGCGGCCCGGCGTCCGGTTCGGCAAGCCGCTGGACTTCTCCCGCTACGAGGGGCTGGCCGGCGATCGGTTCGTCGAGCGCTCGATGACTGATGAGATCATGTACGAGCTGATGCA
The DNA here is from genome assembly GCA_039922115.1 of Jatrophihabitantaceae bacterium. Lineage (GTDB taxonomy): Bacteria > Actinomycetota > Actinomycetes > Mycobacteriales > Jatrophihabitantaceae > Jatrophihabitans_A. The sequence goes on along the minus strand of JBDSAN010000220.1, from coordinate 1,991 downwards.
GCTGTCCGGTCAGGAGTACGTCGACACCTACGCCGCCAAGGTGAAGCTGCAGACCGGTGCTGACCTCGGCTTCGGCGCTCGCAAGGGCCTCAGTCATGCTGACGCGGTCGGCAGCACCCGTGATGACCGGTTACCAACCGAGCGAGCCAGCTGAGGGCAACGGGCGGAACCTCATTTGCGCTACTTCTACGACTGCGAATTCATCGAGGACGGCCAGACGATCTCGCTGGTGTCTATCGGATTCGTCGACGAAAACGGGCGCGAATTCTATGCGGTGTCAACCGAATTCGACCCGGGCAAGGCAATCGACTGGGTACGCCGGCATGTGCTCGGCCAACTCCCGGCGCCGGCTGATCCGGCCTGGCGCTCGCGCAACACGATCCGAGACGACCTGCTCGCCTACCTGCTCGAACCGGGCGAGCCGATCGAGCTGTGGGCCTGGATGGCCAGCTACGACCACGTGGTGCTCGCCCAGCTGTGGGGGGACATGCGCGCGCTACCGCGCCGGTTGCCACGCTTCACCCATGAACTGCGCCAACTCTGGGAGCAGGCCGGCTGCCCGCCCCTGCCGCCGGCCGGCCCCGATGCGCATGACGCGCTGGCCGATGCCCGGCACAACCTGGCCAGGTTCAAGGTGATCGCGGGCGTGCTGGCGCTCAGCTGAACGGTCCGGCTGGGCAACGCCCGAACCCGGTGGGCGGACCCGGCTCGCTATGCTGCGCATTCGGCCGTGCAAAGCTAGTGATGCCGCTGTCGACGACGCCGTCGGATGAGCTGCGCGGGGACGTTAGCCAGATGTCTGAAGGGACTGTTAGATGCGAATCGGTGTGCTCACCGGCGGTGGAGATTGCCCCGGTTTGAATGCGGTAATCCGGGCCGTGGTGCGTAAGGGAGTCGGCGTCTACGGCTATGAGTTCGTCGGTTTTCGGGACGGCTGGCGGGGACCGCTGGAAGGGCAGACCCAGCCATTGGGCATCGCTGAGGTGCGCGGCATCCTGCCCCGGGGTGGCACGATCCTGGGCTCGTCGCGGACCAACCCGTTCAAGATCGACGGTGGCGTAGACCAGATCCGGGAGAACCTGCACTCCTTCGGCATCGACGCGCTGGTCGCGATCGGTGGCGAGGACACCCTGGGCGTGGCGACCAAGTTGCATGAGCTCGGCGTGAACGTGATCGGCGTGCCGAAGACCATCGACAACGACCTGAACGCCACCGATTACACCTTCGGCTTCGACACCGCGGTGAACATCGCGATGGAGGCGATCGACCGGCTGCACACCACCGCCGAATCACACCACCGGGCGCTGATCGTCGAGGTGATGGGCCGGCACGCCGGCTGGATCGCCCTGCACGCCGGCCTTGCCGGTGGCGCGAACGTGATCCTGATTCCCGAGCAGCGGTTCAGCATCGAACGAGTTTGTGCTTATGTGGAAAGCCGGTTCGAGTCGCATTACGCGCCGATCCTGGTGATCGCCGAGGGTGCGATGCCGCTGGAAGGCGAGATGGTCACCCTGGACAAGGGCGTGGACGCGTTCGGGCATGCCCGGCTCGGCGGCATCGGCGACTGGCTGGCCGCCGAGATCGAGCGCCGGACCGGTAAAGAAGCGCGGACCACGGTGCTCGGCCACATCCAGCGCGGTGGCACGCCGACCGCCTTCGACCGGGTGCTGGCCACCCGGTTCGGGTTGCACGCGATTGATGCGGTGCACGTCGGCGACTGGGGAAAGATGGTGGCGCTGCGGGGCACCGACATCGTCCGGGTGCCGCTGGCTGACGCGACCACGACGCTCAAAACCGTGCCGGCTGAGTTCTACGCCGAAGCCGAGGTGTTTTTCGGATGAGCCGCCTGCGCGAAGACAATGGAGTCGGATGAGCCGCTTGCGCGAAGACAATTGGGTCGGATGAGCCGCTTGCGCGAAGACAATGGAGTCGTCTGACATCCGATGCTTTACGGCGAACCCGGCAAACTACCCTGGAACGGTGAGCGTGCG
>JBDSAN010000219.1:0-4013 GCA_039922115.1 Jatrophihabitantaceae bacterium | reverse complement strand
CAGCAGCCGAGCACGGTCGACACCGCGACCGGGGTGGTCCGCAAGGTGATCCTGGGCAGCACCGGCGGGCACGGGGCCAGCGACGGCTTCGGTGGCCTGTCTACCCCGCGCAACGACGCGCCGTTCGTGATGCTGACCATCAACAAGGTGACCGGTCAGATCACCGTCGACACCACCACGGTGCACCCGGATTCGTCGGTCACGCTGAGCAGCGCGCCACTGCCGCCGCTGACCGCCGCCCAGCTACACCTGCTCAGCTGAGGCCGATCGTAATGCCGGTGGAAAGTCGAGCATTCCGGTCTCGGTCACCTCGTTGGCGACCTCGCGCAGCTTGCGGTGGGTGTGCTGGCTGGCCATCCGGAGCAGGTCGAAGGCCTGTTCCCTGGTAGTCAGGTGCCGGGACATCAGGATGCCGAGGGCGACCCCGATGTCCCGGTTGGATTCCAGCGCCTGCTGCAGGTTGGCCGCCTGATCGCGCGAACGAGCGCCGGCCAGCACGATCGCCGCGTGGGTGGCGAACACCTCACCATGGATCACCGCGGAATCGGGAAAGGCATCGCGCCGCGTGGCGTAAAGATTGAGCCCGCCGATGGTGTCGTCGGCTTCGAGGTAGAGCCGGAAGGCGAGCATGCTGTACACGCCGTACTCCAGCGCGGCGCGCTTGCCGAACTCCGGCCAGCGCGGGTCGTTCTCCAGGTCACCGGTCCGGAACCGGGTCTCCTCCAGCACCGCATCCACGCAGGGGCCGGAGCGCAACTCGTACTGGATGGCATCGACATCGCAGGCCAGCTGCGAGGTCGGGGCGATCGAGCGGAACTTGTTGGCGCGCAGGATGGTGATGTCGGCCGCCTCGGCGCCCTCGATGGTGTCCACGGCCGCCTGCACGATTGCCGCCCAGGTATCGTCCTCGGACGACTTGCCGGCAATGTCACGAGCCAGGTCGGCGAAACCTTGGGCGAGCGTCAGCGCCGTCGGCGGCTCGCCATGCACACCCGATGCGGTCATTCGCAATCCCCCTCACGGTGACTTGATTATCAAGGTAGCCGACGACCCGGCCACCAGGCAGCCGCCGGTTGCCGATAGAGTCAAAGGTGCGAGTCAGGCAGCCTGCCCACTGGTTTGAAGCGAAGCTCCCCGGGCCAGGCTGCGGCGCAGTGTGCTGTACGGAGGCGAGACGTGACCACCAGTCCGGCCGACGAGACCACCCGTCCAGTCGGCGAGACCCCCAGTCCAGTCGGAGAGACCCCCAGTCCAGTCGGCGACTATGACTTCGTCATAGTTGCCAACCGATTGCCGGTCGACCGGGTGACCGAGCCGGATGGTCGTTCGGTCTGGCGCCGCAGCCCCGGCGGCCTGGTCACCGCGCTGGAACCGGTGATGCGCAAGACCAATGGTGCCTGGATCGGCTGGTCGGGCACGTCCGGACATCAGCCTGAACCGTTCGACGAGGCCGGTATGCGGCTGGTGGCTGTCGGCCTCAGCGACGACGAGGTACGCGACTACTACGAGGGATTCTCCAACGGCACGCTGTGGCCGCTCTACCACGACGTGATCGTGCCGCCGCGCTTTCACCGGGCCTGGTGAGATGCCTACGTCCGGGTCAACCGGCGCTTCGCCGAGGCCGCTGCCGGCCAGGCCAGCCGCGGCGCGGTGGTCTGGGTGCAGGACTACCAGCTGCAACTCGTGCCCGGCATGCTGCGCCAGCTGCGGCCGGACCTGCGGATCGGCTTCTTCAACCACATCCCGTTTCCCGGTTACGAGATCTTCGCCCAGTTGCCCTGGCGCAGGCAGCTGATCGAGGGCTTGCTCGGGGCCGACCTGCTCGGCTTTCAGCGGCACGGCGATGCAACCAACTTCCTGCGCGCCTGCCGCCGGGCGGCCGGGCTCACCACCAAGGGCTCGACCATCCGGGTGCCGGTTGCCGATGGTGCCGACCGGCAGGTCCGGGTCGGTACCTTCCCGATCTCGATCGATTCGGCCGGCTTCGAGGAGATCGCTCGGCGACCGGAGGTGCGGGCCCGCGCGCAAGAGATCCGGGCTGCCCTGGGTGAGCCGCAGATCCTGCTGCTCGGCGTCGATCGACTCGATTACACAAAGGGAATCTCGCACCGGCTGAAGGCCTACCGCGAGGTGCTGGCCGAAGGCCGGTTGGCCTCGCCGGACGCGGTGCTGGTGCTGGTGGCCAGCCCCAGCCGGGAGCGGGTCGAGCAGTACCGGACGCTGCGCGACGAGGTCGAGGTCACCGTCGGGCGGATCAACGGTGAGTTCGGCGCGGTAGGTAGCGCGCCGGTGCACTACCTGCACCAGTCCTACCCGCCGGAGGAGATGGCGGCGCTGTTCCTGGCCGCGGACGTGATGCTGGTGACCTCGCTACGGGACGGGATGAACCTCGTCGCGAAGGAATACGTGGCCTGCCGCTACGACGAGACCGGCGCGCTGGTGCTCAGCGAGTTCACCGGTGCCGCCGACGAGCTCGGCAGCGCGTTCCTGGTCAACCCGCATGACATCACCGGCCTCAAGGACGCGATGGTGCGGGCCGCCCAGATCTCACCGGCCGAATCCCGCCGGCGGATGCGCTCGATGCGCCGCCGGGTGCGCGAGCACGACATCGCCCGGTGGGCCGACAGCTTTTTGCAGGCCCTGGACCAGCGCGAGGCGATCGAACCGGCCTGAGCGCTCAGCTGCCGGTGTTGGTCCAGCTGTGGCCACCGTCGGAGGTGCGCAACACCTCGACCGTGCTGGCGCAGCTCTGTTTGCTGCCATTGCACGAGCGGACGGTCACCTGAGCCAGGCCGTGCTCGGCGTCGGCGAAGGACAGCGAGTCCACCGGGCCCGGCAGCCCGGTCGGCGTGATGGTGAGCTGGCCGGAATCGGTGACCAGGTGCAGTGCCGTGCTGCCCGGCTCGGCAACCAGGTAACGGCCGGGACCAGCCATGCTGACCACCGCCATCGCGCCGGAACCGAGCTGGCTGGTCAGCGGCACCCGGACGCTGGCGGTGAAGGAATTGGCATTGCTGCTGCGATAGAACTGCACGCTTGCCGACCGGCCGGCGTGCACGGTGACCGGCAGCAGCACCGAGCCGGCCGAGCTGACCAGCGGGGTGCCGATGCTGGGCGTGTTCGGATCGAGGTTGAACCGGGCCGCGATCACGCCGCCGACCGGCCGGCTGACCCAGCTGGCGCCGTTGTCGTCGCTGGAGTAGAGCCGCGAGTTCAGCGGACCGCCGGCCAGCAGTAGCCGGTTGCCGGCCCAGGCGATGCTGCCGCTGGCCGGCGCCGTCTGGGCCACCAGGGCGCCGCCGGTGCTGCCGGTGAACAGCTCCGGGGTGTTGCCGTCGTTGGCGCTGCCCTGCACGCTGGCCAGCACCGCGACCCGGCTGCCGTCCGGCGAGACGGCCAGGTCGGCCTGGTCGGTCGGCATCGACAGTGGCACCGGCCGGGCCTGCCAGCTGCGTCCGGAATCGGCCGTGCGCTGCAGCGCCATCCCGTGCGCGTCCACCGTCAACGCCGCGATTGCCCCACCGGCTATGGCGATGCTCTGCCCGGACGCAGGCGCGGCCGGTAGCCGCAGCATCGACCAGCTCTGCCCGGCGTTGCTGCTCAGCTGGATCAGGTTGGCCGGTTCCACCAGCACCGCGCGACCGCTCGGGTCGAGCAGCGCGCGGGCCGGCGCGGCGGTCTTCTCAGTCGGTGCCAGCGCGCGGGCAGTTTTTTCCGCCGGCGACAGCGCCCGAGCGGTTTTTTCCGACGGTGCCAGCGCGCGGGCAGTCTTCTCGGTCGGTGCCTGCGCTCGCGCGGTTTTCTCGGTAGGAGCGGCGTGGGTTCCGTTGCCGCAACCGGCCAGCATTGCCACGGTGAGGCCGGCAGCGAGCCCGGCCAGGACGTGGGAGGCGATCTTCATGGCGGATTCCGTTCGGGTTAGAGGCAGCCGTTGTTGCCGTTGTAGGCAGCGTTGGCCACCGCCGGCCCGTTGGAACAGGTGTTGTCGATGTTGAGCGTGACGCCGTTCCAGG
>JBDSAN010000218.1:0-4611 GCA_039922115.1 Jatrophihabitantaceae bacterium | reverse complement strand
GCTGCCGAGAGCTGGTAGCTAACTGCTGCAGCTACCTACTCGGGTGGGCCGGGCAGCCAGCCCCAGGCGAAAGGCGTGATCGCGTGCGTGAGTTGACCATCCCGAGTTCAGGTGCGCCGACGCAGCGCAACGCTGCCGAGGTCGTGTTCGACAATGCCCGCAGCAAGCCGCGGCTGGTCTCGATGCGGGTGCGCAGCGGCGATACCTGGACCGATGTGACCGCGGCCGACTTCGCCGAGCAGGTCAGCGACTTGGCCCGCGGGCTGATCGCCTCGGGCATCGAGGCCGGCCAGCGGGTCGCGCTGATGAGCAAAACCCGCTACGAGTGGACGCTGTTCGACTTCGCGATCCTGGCCATCGGCGCGGTCGTCGTCCCGATCTATGAAACCTCCTCGGCCGAGCAGGTCGAGTGGATCCTGTCCGATTCCGACGCCACCGCGATCGTCATCGAGTCCGCCGCGCACGCCGAGATCGTCGACGAGGTTCGCAGCCAGGCACCCGAGCTGCGCTCGGTCTGGCAGATCGACGACGGTGCGGTCGCCGATCTCGTTGCCGCCGGCGCCTCGGTCCGGGCCGCCGCGGTCGACCAGCGGCGAGCTGCCATCGAGCCGACCGAGCTGGCCTCGCTGATCTACACCTCAGGTACCACCGGCCGGCCCAAGGGCTGCGAGCTGACCCACCAGAACTTCCTCAGCGAGGTCACCGAGGTCGTCAGCGGGCTTGATCAGCTGTTCAACGACAGCACGTCCACGCTGCTGTTCCTGCCGATCGCGCACGTCTTCGGCCGGGCCATCCAGATGGGTGCGATCACCGCCGGCTGCACCCTCGGGCACACCGCTGACATCAAGAACCTGATCGCCGATTTCGGGGTGTTCAAGCCCACCTTCGTGCTCAGCGTGCCCCGGGTGTTCGAGAAGGTCTACAACACCGCCAAGCAGAAGGCGCACGCCGACGGCAAGGGCCCGATCTTCGACCGGGCCGAGGCGGTCGCGATCAAGTACTCCGAAGCGCTGGACGCGCGCGGCCCGGGCGTGGCCCTCAAGCTGCAGCACGCGGTGTTCGACAAGCTCGTCTATTCCAAGCTGCGGGCCGCCCTCGGTGGCCAGTGCACCGCCGCGATCTCTGGCGGCGCGCCGCTCGGGGCCCGGCTCGGTCACTTCTTCCGGGGCATCGGGGTCACCATCTACGAGGGTTACGGGCTGACCGAAACCACGGCCGGGGCCTGTCTGAACCTGGAGGACAAGATCAAGGTCGGCACGGTCGGGCGCCCGATCGGTGGCATGAGCGTGAACATCGCCGAGGACGGCGAGGTGCTGCTGGCCGGCCCGATCGTGTTCACCGGTTACTGGAAGAACCCCGAGGCCACCGCCGAGGCGCTCGAATCGCACGGTGGCAAGCGCTGGTTCCACACCGGCGACATCGGCGAGATCGACAACGACGGGTTCCTCAAGATCACCGGACGCAAGAAGGAACTCATCGTGACCGCCGGCGGCAAGAACGTCGCCCCGGCCGTGCTGGAAGATCGGGTGCGCGCGCACTGGCTGGTCAGCCAGTGCCTGGTGGTCGGTGATCAGCAGCCGTTCATCGCAGCGCTGATCACCGTCGATCCGGAGGCGTTGCCGGCCTGGGCCGAGAAGGCCGGCAAGTCCGGTGTGGAGATGGCCGACCTAGTTGAGGACCCGGAGTTGCATGCCGAGATCCAGCAGGCGGTGGACGACGCCAACAAGGCGGTATCCAAGGCCGAGGCGATCAGGAAGTTCACTATCCTGCCTGCGGACTGGACCGAGGCGACCGGGCAGCTGACACCCTCGCTGAAGCTCAAGCGCAACGTCGTGATGACCGAATGTGCCGATGAGATCAAGGCGTTGTACGCCGGGCCTGGTAAGGACTGACGTTCGCTGGGCTACAGCCCGGCCAGTTCGGCCAGCCGGCTGGCGATGCCGTCCCATTGCCAGTCCTGCTCGACCCATTGCCGGCCGGCACGTCCCATCGCGCTGGCCCGCTGCGGATCAGCGAGCAGGCCGGCCACCTGGGCCGCCACCGCTGCCACGTCAGTGCCGTCGACCACCTCGCCGGTGCTGCCGGGACGGACCGCGTCCGGCGCTCCTCCGGAATCGCCTGCAATCACTGGCAATCCGGTCGCCGAGGCCTCCAGGAACACCATGCCCAGGCCTTCGACGTCCATCCCGAACCGGCGGGTCCGGCACGGCATGGCGAAGACGTCGCCGGCCGCGTAGTGCTGTGGCAACTGCTCGACCGGCACCGAGCCGGTGAACACCACGTTGTCGATCACCCCGTGTTTTGCGGCTAGTTCTTCCAAGTCATGGCGGTACGGGCCACCGCCGACGATCAGCAGCGCCGCGTCCGGAACCTGCTCGGTGATCGCCGGCATTGCCCGGATCAGGGCGTCCTGGCCCTTGCGCGGGACCAGCCGGGACACGCATACCACCACCGGACGGCCAGTCAGGCCATGGCGTTGCCGCACCTGCTCGCCAGATACCGCCGGGCTGAACGAGTCGATGTCGACCCCGGGGGTGAGCTGCACCAGCCGGGCGCGCTCGCCGACCACGGCCGCCAGCCGGCGACGGAAGTACTCGCCCAGGTAGGTGATCACGTCCACCCCGTCGGCGATCCGGCGCAGCGCCTGCCGGGCCCCGGGCAGCATCGCCCAGCCCGCCTCGTGGCCATGCGTGGTCGCGACCAGCCGGCGAGCCCCGGCCTGCCGGAGCGGGCTGGCCAGCAACCCGAGCGGGGCGGCGGCGCCGAACCACACCGACTCGGCCTGAAAGTCCGCGCGTGCCTGCAGCACCCGGCGCCGGGCGGCCGGTGTCGGCACCAGCAGGCCGGTCGGATGCCGGCGGACCGGAAAGGACTGCTCGGCGTCGAACTCGGCCGCGCCTGCGAAGTTCGAGCTGTAGACCGCGACCTGATCCGGTGGCAGCCGCCGGACCACCTGGTACAGGAAGGTCTGGATGCCACCCTGCCGGGGCGGGAAGTCGTTGGTGACCAGCAGCAGTCGCCGCTTGCCGGCACTCACCGCAGCTCGCGGACGAGCGCGGCTCGCCAGCTCGCGGTGAACGCCGCGACGCTGGTCCGCAGCACCTGGCTGAAGCCGTTGCTGGCCGCGGTCGCCGGATCAATCCTGGCCGCCGACGCAACAGCCTTGTAGAACCGGACCAAACCCGCCTGACCGGCGGTGCTGGCGATCAGTCGGCAGGCCAGCCAGGACTGCTCGTACAGCTGGGCCAGCCGGTTGCCGGCGGCGGCGAAGGCAGCGTCGGTCGGCAGTGCGGTCGGCAGCCTGCCACGGCGAACCTCGGCGGCCAGCTCGCTCGCCGCGACCTGGACCGGCTGGCCGGAATCGAGGTTGCCCACGTAATCGGCGAAGCCCTCGATCAGCCAGGTCGGCATCTGATCGGCGGTCTGGGCCCGAGCCGCGATGTGGGTGAGCTCGTGCTGGATCACCAGCCGGCGGCCGGCCGGATCGAGCCGGGACAGGTTGTCGGGATTGAGGACGATCCGGGCACCCAGCACGGTGCCGTCGCTGTTCACCGAATCGGCCACCGACACCGCGGCCAGGTCATGGCTGTCAGCGCTATCGCCGGTGACCGCCGCGAACTCGGCCGCGCTGTCGGGGATGAGTACCGCCACCTGCTGGTTCCAGTTGCTACCCCAGACGCTGCTGACCACGGGTATGGAGTGTTCCACCAGGGCTTGAAACCTTGACACATCGGCCTGGTGGGCAGGGTGGGCCAGCACCAGCGAGTGCGGCCCGGCCCGGGCGATCAGCTTGCCGAAGTCCCACGGCCCCTGCCAGGACGGCCCGCCGTCGCTGGCGGCGTCGCTGTCGCTGGCCAGCAGCCAGCCACCGGCCCGGTGCACGGCGGTCAGCCACAGATCCTTCGCGGTCGGCGCCGGGTCGACCTTGGCCAGCGCGTACTGGAGCTCGACGTGCAGTACCGCCACCCGGCCGCCGAGCCGGGTGGCGGCCGGCTGCAACACCGCTTGGTCGGTGACCGGCGCGCTGAGCACGTAGCGCCAGGCGGTCAGCGGTACCCCGGCCAGGTTGCCAAAGACCGCCTGCTGGTGCTGCCGGTAGCCGTCGGCAGCCGCCGCGTCGTCCAGGTCGGCGGCCCAGCCGGCCTGGTCATGCTGCAGCAGGTGCGCGGCGTGCTGCTGCAGCAACTGCAGCACCGCGGCGATGTCGGCCTGGCTCGGCGGGCTTGCATCGGCCTGGCCGGCCGGGCGCGACCCGGCCGGCCGCGACCCGGCCGGGCGCAGGGTCAGCCAACCGATCAGGACAGCGACCAGCACGGCCACGCAGGCCGCCGCGATCAGGATCGCGGGCCGGCGACGGGATTCGTTCTGATGCTGGGACGGCCCAGCGGGCGGGACCGTTTCCGGTGCCCGCCCGCTGGCTTGGTCGTCCCGCCCATTGGCAGGGTTGAGCTGGTTCACCCGACGCGGGTGGCCCCTGAGTAGTCGCTCATGTTGGACAGCGACACGATCTTGACCACGTCACCGGTCGTCGGTGCGTGGATGATCATGCCCTGGCCGAGGTAGATCGCCACGTGGTAGGCCGGCGAGCCGAAGAACACCAGGTCGCCGGGC
>JBDSAN010000217.1:0-8605 GCA_039922115.1 Jatrophihabitantaceae bacterium | reverse complement strand
ACATCCGGATCCGCATGCCGTACTCGATGCCGCCGGGCACGTCCACGGTGATCGTGCGGCGGGACCGGACTCGTCCCTCGCCGGCGCAGTTCGGGCACGGCGAGGGGATCTGCTGGCCGAGGCCACCGCAGGTCGGGCAGGGCCGGCTGGTCATCACCGGGCCGAGCAGCGAGCGTTGCATCGACTGCACCTCGCCCCGGCCGTTGCAGGTGCCGCAGGTGCGTGGCGAGGTGCCCGGCGCGCATCCGTCGCCGTTGCAGGACTGGCAGAGTACCGCGGTTTCGACCGCGATCTCCTTCTGCACCCCGAAGGCCATCTCGTGCAGGGTCAGTTCCAGCCGCAGCAGCGCGTCCGCGCCCTGGCGCACCCGGCTGCGCGGGCCGCGCGCGGTGCCGCCGAAGAAGGTTTCGAAGATGTCGCCGAAGCCACCGAAGCCGGTGAACGGGCCGCCCTGGCCACCACCGCCCGGGGCCAGCGGGTCACCGCCCAGGTCGACCATCCGGCGCTTGTCCGGATCGGACAGCACCTCGTAGGCGGCCGTCACGTCCTTGAACCGGCTTTGCGCTTCCGGATCTGGGTTGATGTCCGGGTGCAGCTCGCGGGCGAGCTTGCGGTAGGCGCGCTTGATCTCCTCCGCAGTGGCGTCGCTGGCCACATTGAGCAGGCCGTAATAGTCGCGCACAGAACCGGGCACCGGTGCCTTCACCTCGGGCTTTCTCTACTCGCAGTTGGCACTGTCAAACATCGAGTGCCAGTGTACGGTTCGACGGCTTCGCTGCGTGCCGCGCAATCCGGGACGGTCAGTTCTCGGCGAGCAGATCGCCGACGTAGCCGGCAACCGCGGCCACCCGGGCCATCGTGTGCGCGTAGTCCATCCGGCGCGGGCCGAGAACGCCCAGGCCGCCGAGCGAGATGCCGCTGGAGCCATAGCCAGCCGAGACCACCGAGGTCGACTGCAGGCCCTCATAGGTGTTCTCGTTGCCGATCCGGACCAGGATCTGGCCGGTCGCCACCGACTGCTGATCGAGCAGCCGCAGCAGCACCACCTGCTCCTCAAGGGCTTCGAGCACCGGCCTGATCGCCGGAAAGTCGAGCACGTGCTCGGTCAGGTTCGCCGAGCCGGCCAGCACCACCCGCTCGGACGGGTGCTCGACCAGCGCTTCGAGCAGCACCGAGGTCAGAATCGAGACCAGCCCGCTCAGGTGGCGCGGCACCGTGCTCGGCAGGTCGGCGACGATGTCGGGCGCGTCGGCCAGCCGCTGATCCTTGAGCTTGCCGTTCAGAGTGGCGCGCAGGTCGGCGACGTCGTCCGGATCGACCGTGCCGGGCAGTTCGACCACTCGCTGCTCGACCCGTCCGGTGTCGGTGATCAGCACCAGCATCAGCCGGGACGGGCTGAGCAGCACCGCCTCCAGGTGCCGCACCCGCGAGCGTGACAGCGATGGGTACTGCACCACCGCGACGTTGCGGGTGAGCTGAGCTAGCGCGCGGACCGCGTTCTGCAGCACCCCGTCGAGGTCGACGGCGGTGTCCAGGAACTTCTCGATGGCGCGCCGTTCGGCCTGTGACAGCGGCTTGAGCGAGGTGAGCCGGTCGACGAACAGCCGGTAGCCGGCATCAGTCGGGATCCGGCCGGCCGAAGTGTGCGGCTGATGGATCAGGCCCTCGTCCTCCAGGGCGGCCATGTCATTGCGGATGGTTGCTGGCGAGACGCCGAGGTTGTGCTTGTCGACAATCGCCTTGCTACCGACCGGCTCGTTGGTGGCGATGAAGTCCTCGACGATCGCGCGCAACACCGCGAGCTTGCGCTCCTCAACGTTCATCTCAACACCTCCCGGTCTGTTCAATCCTAGTTGGCTGCAGCGCACCCGGGTGCCACTGCTTGCCGGATTGAGACGACTGCCAGCGCCGCGCGATAAGGTATCCGGGCAGTTGTGCGTCGATATGTCGGGGGGAAGCCAGTGCGGTCTTGCCAGCGTGTTGTGAGCTGTCGATGATCTACCGATGATTTTCAAAGCGGTCCGGGACGGCAAGCCGTATCCCGACCATGGATTTTCCACCCGGGACTGGGCCAACGTGCCGCCCCGTTCGGTCCGGCTGGACGAGCTCACCACGACCAAGCGCGAGCTGGCCCTGGACAAGCTGCTGGACGAGGATTCCACCTTCTACGGCGACCTGTTCCCGCACGCGGTGCACTGGAAGGGCGACCTCTACCTGGAGGATGGCCTGCACCGGGCGTTGCGCGCGGCGTTGCAGCAACGGCACACCCTGCACGTCCGGGTGCTCGACCTGGACGAGTTGCGTCCCAAGAAATAGCTACCGGCTAGCCGATCGAGCTGAGCAGGTCCCGCACCACCGCGTCGGCCAGTAGCCGGCCGCGCTGGGTCAGCACCAGCCGGCCGTGGCTGAGCGGTGCCCGCTCGGCCAAGCCCCAGGTCACCGACTGCTCGGCATGTCGGTGGGCCGCTGCCGGCAGCCCAGCCAGCTCCACCCCGTCGGCCATCCGTACCTCCAGCATCAACCGCTCGGTGAGCTGGGCCTGCGAACTCAGCGTCTCGCGGCCGGCGGCCGGGCTGCGGCCGGCATCGAGGGCGGCGGTGTAGCGGGTCGGATGCTTGAGGTTCCACCAGCGGGTGCCCCCGACGTGGCTGTGCGCGCCGGGCCCGGCTCCCCACCAGTTCGCCGAGGCCCAGTACAGCCGGTTGTGCGCGGACTGGGCGGCCGGCCCGCGGGCCCAGTTCGACACCTCGTACCAGTCGAGGCCGGCGGCGCGCAGGGCGTCATCGGCCTGCAGGTAGCGGTCGGCCAGCACGTCGTCGTCCGGTGCTGCGATCGCGCCGGTGGCCACCTTGCGGGCCAGTGCGGTGCCGTCCTCGACGATCAGCGCGTAGGCGCTCAGGTGGTCAGCCGCCGAGCCGATCGCGGCATCCAGCGAGGCCTGCCAGTCGGCGTCGGTCTCACCCGGCGTGCCGTAGATCAGATCCAGGTTGATGTGCTCGAAGCCGGCTGCCCGCGCCTCGGCGGCGGCCTGCACCGCGCGCTGCGGCCGGTGCTGGCGATCGAGCACCGCCAGCACGTGCCCGATCGCTGACTGCATGCCCAGCGAGATGCGGGTGAAACCGAGCTCGCGCAGCTTTGCCAGGTAGGCCGGGGTGACCGATTCCGGGTTGGCCTCGGTGGTGATCTCGGCGTCCGGGGCCAGCCCGAACTCGGCGGCGATCTCGGCCACGATCAGGCCGAGGTGCTCGGCCGGCAGCAGGGTCGGGGTACCGCCGCCGAAGAACACTGTGGACACCGGCGGCGCGCTGGCCGGCAGCACGTCGCGGGCCAACCGGATCTCGGCCAGCACGGTATCGGCGTAGCTGCCCCGGCTGACCCCCGGGCCGAGTTCGTCGGCGGTGTAGGTGTTGAAGTCGCAGTAGCCGCACCGGCTGGCGCAGAACGGGACGTGGACGTAGAAGCCGAGCGGGCGGGCCGGCAGCGTGAGCAGCGCGGTCTCGGGCAATCGTCCGGACGGCGGTGCCGGGTCACCGACGGGCAGGGCGGATGGCATGCCTCCAGTGTCGAGTGCCTACAGTGCGATGGCACAACCGACCCGCCGGACAGCGGGAATTGTGAGCGGCAATCGCGGCGGAAGGGTGAGCATGAGCACGGTCGGGTATTCGGTTGGTGAGTCGGTCGCGACGATCACCTTGGACGCGCCGCAGCGGCGTAACGCGCTGTCGGCCGAGCTGCTGGTTCAGCTGCGCGAGCACTTGGATGAGGCGGCCGGCGACGCCACGGTGAGAGCGGTGGTACTCACCCACACCGGCACCGTGTTCTGCTCCGGGATGGACCTCACGGCAGTCACCGAGGTAGCCGCCGAGGACCAGCCGATCGTGGCGTTTCCCCAGCTGTTGCAGCGGATCCGGGAGTTCGACAAGCCGGTGATCGCCCGGTTGGACGGCAAGGCCCGGGCCGGTGGGATCGGCCTGGTAGCGGCCTGCGATCTGGCCTTTGCCAGTGCCCAGGCCGATTTCGCGTTCACCGAGGTGCGGCTCGGACTGGTCCCGGCGGTGATCTCGGTGCCGGTGCTGGCGCTGATAGCGCCCCGCGACGTCCTGGAACTGTGCCTGACCGGCGAGACCTTCGATGCCGATCGGGCAGCGCGGATCGGGCTGTTGAGCCGGGTGCTCGCCGATACCGAGGCCTTGGACGCCGAGGTTGCCAGGTATGCGGCGATGCTGCGCCTCGGCGAGCCGGTCGCGCTGGCCGCGACCAAGGCGATGCTGCGCCGCGACCGGTCGGGGCTGTCGATGGCCGACGACTTCGCCGCGATGAGCCGGCTGTCGGCCGGTTACTTCGCCAGTCCGGCCGCTGCTGAGGGGATCGCCGCGTTCCGGGAGAAGCGGCCGCCTAGCTGGGCCCGCTGAGATCGGTCAGCGGTTCAGGTCGATCCGGACGAACGAGTGGTAGTGGTCGGCGGTGTAGTAGAACGAGCCGTCCTTGCCGGTGATGATCCGGCGCGCGCCGCGATCGGCCGAGCCAGGCGTCACGACGGTGTACTCGTGGTAATAACCGGACGGCTCGATTGCTAGCTGCCGTTCCAGGTTCTGGTACACGATGCCGTCGTGACTGTACGGAAACGGCCCGTGCCGCTGGATCAGCGCGACCGTCTGGCGCGCCTGCTCGGGCAGCTGGGACAGCGGCTCGGCCTGGCTGGCGCTCGTGCTGACTGCTGGTTTTGGCCTCGACTGACCGGAGTCCGGCAACGCACGAATGACGTAGCCGGTGACAAGTAGCAGTATCAGAATGATCAGAGCCAGTAACGGCCGCCGACGCAGGGCGGACCGGGGCGATGGCACGCGCCATAGCTTAGTGCTGAACCAACAGCACCTCTGACAGCGCGACTGACAAGAGTGACGCGCCCGATCCGAACGGGCCAGAACAGGAGCATCTGTGAGCGACCGCATTACCGACGCAATCACCGCGGAGACCATCCAGGTTCATGGCGACGGGCACAACGTGATCGAGGCCTATCACGCCGGACCCGCCCACGCCGAAAGCCGGGGTGGCATCGTGCTGATCCACCACCTGCCCGGCTATGACCGGTGGACCAAAGAGGTCGCGCGCCGGTTCGCGGTCGATGGCTACGACGTGGTGGTGCCCAACCTATACTCGCGAGAGGCGCCGGGCGCCGAGCCGGACGATGCGGCCGCGATTGCCCGCGCTGCCGGCGGCATTCCCGACGAGCGGCTGGTCGGAGATGTGGACGGCGCGATCGGGCACCTGCGTCGGCTACCGACCGCGAACAGCAAGGTCGCGGTGATCGGACACTGCTCCGGCGGCCGGCAGGCGGTGCTGACGGCCTGCAACCTTGAGATCGATGGTGCGGTGGACTGCTACGGCGCGTTCGTGGTCAGCGACTCGCCGGCGGATTTCCCGGTCCGGATGGCCAGCCTGGAGGACCAGCTGGCCAACCTGTCCTGCCCGCTGCTGGGCCTGTTCGGCAACGATGACGCCAACCCGTCCCCCGAGCAGGTGAACCGGCTGGCGGAGTTGCTGACCAAACACGGCAAGGAGCACGAGTTCTACCGCTACGACGGCGCCGGGCACGGCTTCTTCTCCGCCGATCGGCCGTCGTACCGGCAGCAACCGGCAGTGGACGGCTACGCCCGGATCAACGCCTTCTTCGCCCGCGTGCTGGCGGCCTGAGATGTGCACCTACAACACCGAGCATGCCGCGATCACCGGTAGCGGCAAGGGCGCTCAGGGCTGGTTCGCCCTGACCAACGCCACCGTCTACTACGACCACCCGGTGCACGCGCAGGCCGGGCACACCCTCAATATCGATTTCGCGAACCCGGCCGGCGCGCCGGGCAGCCGGGTCGCGGTCGAGCTGACCGCGGAGTCGGCCCGCGAGCTGGTGGCCGCGATCGAGCGAGCGCTCGGGTCGGTACCGGCCGCGATGCTGAGCTAGCCGCGCAGCCGGTGCGTACCGGCCCGGTAGCGAACCGGGCCGGTACGCGATGGCTCAGCGGAAGCCGAGTGCCAGCGTGTTCTGGTTGATGTACGCGCTGCCGGCATTGATCGAGGCGGTGCCCGGGAAGTTCGTCCAGGACGAGGTCAGGGTGCTGCAGCCACCGGCATTGCAGGCCTGTCCGCGAAGCGCGAACTGGGTCCAACCGACCGCCGAGTAGCAGTGCACCGATGCGGTATGGCCATCGGCGCTGCGCACGATCGGGCCACAGGTGGCCGAGGCCGCCGAGGCCGGAGCCGCGGTTACCACACCCGCCAGCGCGATGCCGGCGCTGATGACACCGGCTGTAAGCATACGTACAGTCTTCATACAATCCTCCGTGTTTATGGTGTTCTGACCGGCTGAGGGTTGCATTGCCTGTGAGCGACGTCAAGCAGGTATTTCAACGTTTGCCGCTAAGGTCAAACGATGCGAGCTGCCTACGCCGAGAGCATCAATCCCGACACGCCGCTGGATGGCCTGGTCATCGGGGACCGTCCCGAGCCAGAAGCCAGGCCCGGCTGGAGCACCGTGCAGGTGCGAGCTGCCAGCCTGAACCACCACGACCTGTGGACGTTGCGTGGAGTCGGCATCACCGCCGACCGGCTACCGATGATCATCGGCTGCGACGCGGCCGGCATCGACACCGCGACCGGGGCCGAGGTGGTCGTGCACTCGGTGATCAGCTCCGATAACTGGACCGGTGACGAGACGCTGGACCCGGGCCGGTCGCTGCTGAGCGAGAAGCACCAGGGCAGCTTCGCCGAACTGGTCACAGTGCCCGCCGCCAACGTGATCGCCAAGCCGGCCGAGCTGAGCTTCGCTGAGGCCGCCTGCCTGCCGACCGCCTGGCTGACCGCCTACCGGATGCTGTTCGTGAATTCCGAGCTTCGTCCTGGCCAGACCGTGCTGGTGCAGGGCGCCACCGGCGGGGTCGCCTCGGCCTGCATCGCGCTGGCCCGGGCTGCCGGCCTGCGGGTCTGGTCGACCGCGCGTACCGAGGCCAAGCAGGCCGCCGCCCTGGAATTGGGAGCGCACCGGGCCTTCGCCTCCGGTGAGCGCCTGCCCGAGCGGGTGGACGCGGTGATGGAGACGGTCGGAGCGGCAACCTGGTCGCACACCCTGAAGTCGCTGAGGCCGGGTGGCCGGGTCGTGATCAGCGGCGCTACCTCCGGGGCGACGCCGCCGGCTGACCTGAACCGGATCTTCTTCCTGCAGTTGCAGGTAATCGGCTCGACCATGGGCACCCGCACCGAGCTTGCTGACCTGATGTCGCTGCTGGTCTCGACCGGCCTGCGTCCGAGGATTGATCGGACGGTGCCGCTGGCCGAGGTCGGCGATGCGCTGGCGGCGATGCAATCCGGTGACCAGGTCGGCAAGATCGTCATCGAGCCGTAGCCGGGCGCCGTACCTGGCGGACGGCAGGCTGCCCGGATAGATTCGACAGCGCGGTTACCGGCCGGTAGCCCGGTCACGGATCGGATGAGGCGCGATGGACCTTTCGCTGAGTGAAGAAGAGCTGGCCACCCGGGACTGGGTGCGTACCTTCGTCCAGCGCGAGATCCAGCCGCTGGAAGCCAACGCGCTGCGCCGGGAGCGGCAGAACCAGCCGGGCCTGACCCGCGATGAGTTCAAGGCGCTGGTGGCCAAGGCACGCGAGTCCGGCTTCTTCGGGATCCAAACGCCCGAGGAGTACGGCGGGATGGGCCTGTCCGCGGTGATGACCGCGCTGATCGAGGCGGAGCTGGGCAGGTCGTTCATCCAGTTCCGGTTCGGCGGCTACGCCGACAACATTCTGTTCCACGCCAACGAGGAGCAGAAGCAGGAATACCTGATCCCGACCATCGAGGGCGACAAGATCTCCTGCTTCGCGATCACCGAACCCGGTGCCGGATCGGATGCCACCGCGATCAAGACCACCGCCCGCAAGGACGGTTCGGATTGGGTCATCAAGGGTGAGAAGACCTTCATCACCGGTGGCAATGAAGCTGATTTCACCATGGTGTTCGCGATCACTGACCCCGACAAGGGCGTCAACGGCGGGGTCACCTGCTTTCTGGCCGACCGCGAGATGGGCTGGAAGTCCGAGTACATCGACACCATGGGCGAGTGGGGCCCGGCAGCGCTGATCTTCGATGACGTCAGGGTGCCCGAACGCAACATCCTCGGTGAGGTCGGGCAGGGTTTCGCCTTGGCAATGCAGTGGATCGGCCGTGGCCGCTACCTGCTGCCGGCTCGCGCGCTAGGTGCCTGCGAGCGGCTGGTCGAGATGGCGATGGAGCATGCCCGCAACCGGGTCACCTTCGGCCAGCCGATCGCCGACCGGCAGGCCATCCAGTGGATGATCGCTGATTCCGCTGTGGAAATCGAGGCATTGCGCTGGCTGGTGCTCTCAGCCGCCTGGCAGGTGGACAACGGGATGGACTCCCGGCAGGCACAGTCGATGGCCAAATTGTTCGGTGGCGTCAAGGCAAACGAGATCGTCGACCGGATGCTGCAGATCCATGGCGGGATGGGCTACACCCGCGAGTTGCCGATCGAGCGCTGGTACCGCGAGCTGCGGCTGCTGCGAATCTATGAGGGGACGGACGAGATCCAGCGCCGGAC
>JBDSAN010000216.1:0-2893 GCA_039922115.1 Jatrophihabitantaceae bacterium | reverse complement strand
CGAGCAGCCGCAGCCGGACGGGCACGTCCGCGCCGAGCAGCTGGCCGGAGGCGATCCGGAACAGCAGGCTGTAGCCGATCTGGCCGGCCGCACCGGTCACGGTCACGTTCACAGGAGTTGTCGTCATGCGGCGAGATTACCGCCCTAGCCAGCCGCTGAAATCGCCCGGCAGGCCTAACGAGAGCGGCCTCACCAGTAACGTCTCAGCGCTGTGGCAGGCCGAGCGCGACCAGCAGGGTGACCAGCCCGAACAGCCAGTAGCAGGCCACGTCGAAGGTTCGGCCGCGAACCCGGAGCAGGCCGGCCTGCTCATCGGACAACACCAGCCGCAACAGGCCGGCCACCGCCATCCCGGCAGTCATCACGCCAACCGCGCGCAACCAGTGCTGCGGCGCGAGCGAGACCGACACCACCGCGGACAGCTCGATCAGCAGCACCAGCCCGAACGGCAACTCGCCGAGCCGCCGGCTGTGAAACCAGGCCACCATCGGACTACTGGTTCGCGGCGCGCTCGGCAGCGGCAACCACGTTGGTCAGCAGCATCGCGCGGGTCATCGGCCCGACCCCGCCGGGGTTCGGCGCAAGGAAACCAGCGCGGCCGGCCACATCTTCGGCCACGTCACCGGCGATCTTGCCGTCCACCCGGCTGACCCCGACGTCCAGCACCGCGGCACCGGGCTTGACCATGTCGGCGGTGATCAGGCCGGGCACGCCGGCCGCCGCGACCACGATGTCGGCCCGCCGCACCTCGGCAGCCAGGTCCCGGGTGCCGGTGTGGCACAGGGTCACGGTGGCGTTCTCGCTGCGCCGGGTGAGCAGCAACCCGAGCGGCCGGCCGACAGTGATGCCACGTCCGATCACGACCGCGTGCGCGCCGGCGATCGGGACGTCATAGCGGCGGAGCAGTTCGATGATGCCCAGCGGCGTGCATGGCAGCGGGGCCGGCCGGCCGAGCACCAGCGAGCCCAGGTTGAGCGGGTGCAAGCCGTCGACGTCCTTGACCGGGTCGACCCGGCTGAGGATCGCGAACTCGTCCAGCCCGGTCGGCTGCTGGACCAGAAACGCGGTGCAGGACGGGTCGGCGTTCAGCTCATCGACCACCTGCTCGACCGCGAGCTGGCTGGTGCCGGCCGGCAGTTCCCGCTGGATGCTGGCGATGCCGATCTCGGCGCAGTCGCGATGCTTGGCCGCCACGTACCACTTGCTGCCAGGGTCATCACCCACCAGCACGGTGCCCAGCCCCGCAACCACGCCCCGCTCGGCCAGCGCCGCGATCCGCTGCTTGAGTTCGGACTTGATCGCGGCCAGGGTCGCCTTGCCGTCCAGGATTATCGCCGTCACGCTCGCCATCCTCTCACCCGATCCGCAGCCCGAGATACCGGGCGAATTCCACCGCCTGCTCCAGCTCGACCCGGGCGCCGGTCAGGTCAGCGAGCCGCGGGTCCAGGCCGTCGGTGATCGCACCGCGCAGGTCGGCGTCACGCAGCGAGGCATCCTGCCAGCGCAGGCCGCGCAGGTTCGCCCCGCGAAACACGCAGCGATCGAGTTTCGCGCCGACCAGGTTGGCATCGACCAGCTTCACCTCGCTGAAGTCCAGCTCGCGCAGGTCCGCACCGCCGAGCGACACCGCGGTGAAATCGCCACCGCTGATGCTGAGCGAGCGCAGCGCGCAGTTGCGAAACACCGATCCGGTCAGCTTGCAGTCGGTCAACCAGGCGCGGGCCAACCTGGTGCCCTCGAACGAGCAGGCCACGAAGGCGCTACGCAGGTGACTGGAGTCCACCAGTTCGGCCCGGTCGAAGCTGCAGTCGGTGAAGGTGCAGGCCTCAGTGGCCAGGCCGTCCAGGGCAGCCTCGTCGAACCGGCACCGGGTAAAGCTCACCCGGCTCAGGCTGAGCTCGCGCAGGTCAGTGCCGACGAAGTCCTCGTCGCAGATTTCCTCGCCGGTGGCGAGCAATTCGGCAAACCAGTCCGGCGGCTCGGCGGGTGCGTTCACGATAGAACGTTCAGTGCGCGAAGTGCCGGGTGCCGGTGAAGTACATGGTGATGCCGGCCGCCTCAGCGGCCTCGATCGAGAGGTTGTCCCGGATCGAGCCACCAGGTTGGGCCACTGCCCGCACGCCGGCCGAGATCAGCACCTGCAGCCCGTCCGGGAACGGGAAGTAGGCGTCGGAGGCGGCGTAGGAGCCAGCTGCCCGATCACCGGCCCGGGCGACCGCCAGCTTGGCCGAATCGACCCGGTTCACCTGCCCCATCCCGACCCCGACCGAGGCACCGCCGCTGGCCAGCAGGATCGCGTTCGACTTCACCGCACGCACCGCGCGCCAGGCGAAGGCGAGCTCGGCCAGTTCCGCGTCGTGCAGCGCGCTGCCGCAGGCCAGCGTCCAGTTCGCCGGGTCATCGCCGGGCGCATCCACTGCGTCAGCGTCCTGCATCAGCATCCCGCCGGAGATCGGCCGGGACTCGATGCCGAGCGGGCGCGGGCCGGCAATCACCAGCAGGCGCAGGTTCTTCACCTCGCTGAGCCGGTCCAGCGCGGCCTGCTCGAAGGCCGGGGCCAGGATCACCTCGGTGAACACCTCGGCGACCTGCTCGGCCATCGCCGCGGTCACCGGACGGTTGGTGGCGATCACGCCGCCGAAGGCCGACACCGGGTCGCAGGCGTGTGCCTTGGCGTGCGCCTCGGCGATATCGGCTCCGATCGCGATGCCGCACGGGTTGGCGTGCTTGATGATCGCCACGCACGGCTCGCTGAAGTCATAGGCCGCCCGGTAGGCAGCATCGCCGTCGACATAGTTGTTGAAGCTCATCGCTTTGCCGTGCAACTGCTCAGCCTGCGCGATGCCCGGCTGGGCACCCTGCTGGATGTAGAGCGCGGCCTGCTGATGCGGGT
>JBDSAN010000215.1:0-6118 GCA_039922115.1 Jatrophihabitantaceae bacterium | reverse complement strand
CTTCTGGTAGTAGATGCCCTCAACCGGCGCGGTCAGCTCGGAGACCACCGCCGGCCAGGACGTCTCGCCGGCCGCGATTACGTCATCACGGCCAGGATGATCCAGCCCGGTCTCGGCGAGGTAGTAGGCATAGAGCGGCTCGTCCACCACCCGGCAGTCCGGCCGGTTCTCCCAGGACCGCATCAGTGCGGTGGAGATGTTGCGCGGGCCGGACCAGACAGCCAACCGGACGCCGGTCACGGGACGTGCCGCCCGGCGACGTCGGCGCGTACCAGGTCGCGGTACAGCTCCTGCAGCCGTTGCACCATCGGCCCGCGCTCGCCGGTACCGATCCGGCGGCCGTCGACGGTGTGCACGTGCACCAGGCCGGCGAAGGTGCCGGTTACGAAGGCCTCCTCGGCGCTGTAGACCTCGGTGAGGCTGAAATTGCGCTCGCGCGCGGTGATCCCGGCCTGCTCGCAGACGTGCAGCACGTTGGATCGGGTGATCCCGCCCAGGCAGTAGTCACCGGTGGACGTCCACACTTCGCCTTTGCGCACAACGAAAAAGTGGGTTGAGTTGCAGGTGGCGACGAAGCCGTGCGGGTCGAGCATCAACGCCTCGTCCGCGCCGGCCGTGTAGGCCTGGATGCAGGCGGTGATGTCGTTGAGCTTGCTGTGCGCGTTGAGCTTGGGGTCAAGGGTGTCCGGGGCCGCCCGCCGGACGTGCACGGTGAACAGCGACAGGCCTCGGCCGGTGGTGGCCGGCAGTGGATCCTTGTACTCGGCGATGATCACCACGGTGGCCGGGCCTGCCGACATTCGCGGATCCTGGTACGGCGTGGACTTCGGGCCGCGGGTCACCATCAGCCGGACGTGCACCCCGTCGCCGGTCATGGCATTGGCGGCCAGGGTGCGGTACAGCTGGCCGGTCAGTTGCGCGCGGGTCAGGCCGATATCGAGCGCGATCGCGGCAGCACCTTCCCACAGCCGGTCCAGGTGCTGCTCGAGAAAGGCTGGATGGCCGTTGCTGATGCGCAGGCCTTCCCACACCCCGTCGCCGAGGACGAAACCGGCATCGAACACGCTGACGACTGCCTGCTCGCGAGGCAGCAGGCTGCCGTTGACGCTGATTAGGATCTCGGCATTGCGCGGATCGTCGGCGTGGTCGTGCACCCCATGGGCTGTGTCCATAGCGAGATCATCCCAGCCGGACGACCGTCGTGCAGGCAATACCAGTCCGGCCCGCCGGAAACTCCGACGGGCCGGACTGGACTAGCTAGTCGCGCTGGCGAGCACCCGAAGGGTTACTCGACGTCGACGTGGGTGACCTGCTCCTCACCCATCAACCAACGCAGCGTGTTCTTCAGCTTGGTCTGCTGGATGAACAGGTCGTGCTCGGGGTAACCGTCGACCGGGTGCTGCGGGCTCTTGAAGTAGAACGACAGCCACTCCTGGATGCCGGAGAATCCCGCGCGATGCGCCAGGTCCATGAAGAGGATCAGGTCGAGTGCCAGTGGTGCTGCCAGGATCGAGTCACGGCACATGAAATCGATCTTGATCTGCATCGGGTAGCCCAGCCAGCCGAAGAAGTCGATGCTGTCCCAGCCCTCTTTGTTGTCGCCACGGGGCTTGTAGTAATTGATGCGCACCTTGTGGTCGAAGCTGCCGTAGAGATTGGGGTACAGGTCAGGCTGCAAGATGTGCTCAAGAACGCCGAGCTTGGACACCTCCTTGCTGCGGAAGCTGTCCGGATCCTCCAGCACCTCGCCGTCCCGGTTGCCCAGGATGTTGGTCGAGTACCAGCCCTCCAGCCCCAACATGCGCGCCTTCAGCATCGGAGCCAGCACGGTCTTGACCATGGTCTGACCGGACTTGAAGTCCTTACCGCAGATGGGCACGCCGGACCGCTCGGCGAGATCGGTCATCGCCGGCACGTCGGTGGCGAGGTTCGGCGCTCCGTTGATGAACGGCGCGCCTTCCTGCAGCGCTGCATAGGCGTAGATCATCGATGGCGGAACGTTCACGTCGTTGGCTTCCATCGCGGCCTCGAGCGCTTCGATGCTCTCGTGCACCGGGCCCGGCTCGATGTAGATCTCGGTGGAGGCACACCAGATCACGACAATCCGGTCGCAGGAATGCTTGGCCTTGAAGGTGCGAATGTCCTCGCGGACAGCTTCGGCCAGCGCCATCTTGTTCGCCTTGGACTTGACGTTGTTGCCGTCGAGCAGCTTCACATAGCTCTGGTCGAAGACGGCCGGCATCGGCTCGATTTCCTTGAGCGCGGCAGCGACCGGCTCGATGTGCTCGTGGCGATCGAGGACACCGCACTTCAGCGCAGACTCGTAAGCGGTATCCGGGATCGGGTCCCAGGCGCCGAAGACCAGCTGGTCGAGGTTGGCCAGCGGTACGAAGTCACGGATGAGCGGAGCCTGGCCTTCGGTGCGCTTTCCGAGCCGGATGGTTCCCAGCTGGCTGAGCGAACCGACCGGCTCTGCGAGGCCACGCCGGACCAGTTCGACACCGACGATGGCAGTCGACGCGACCGCGCCGAGGCCCACTGTCAGGACGCCTAATCGGCCGGTGGCCGGCTCAATGTGCCGTTTCGATGTTTCCACGATAGTTCTAGCCTCCAGAACGATTACGCGCTGACTCCGTCAGCGGACTTTGCCCACAGCGTCTTCGTACGGGCCGATTGACTGCGCCGTACTCGGCTGTGGTGCGGTGCGCGCACAACCGCTGTGCTAACCCGCGCCGCCGAACCGGCATCCCACATCATTCGCCGGTTCGATGTATCTACTCGATACGCCGATACGATATGTGCTGGCACGCTCTGCGCGCAAGTCGCCCGCCTTACGGGCAGCGATGAGGCCCAGGTTCCTGGTCAGCTGAGCCCATGCGGTGCGTGGTCGGCGCTATGCGCGGCGCGTTGCCGCGAGCAGGGCTGCCGGCGCGGCGGCCTCCAGATCGGCCACCACCCGGCTGGGCGGGCGGGTCCCGTCGATCCGCACGACGACACCACGCCGCTCGTAATGCGCCAGCAGGTCGACCTCGCCGTCGCGCAGTCGTCGCAGCCGCCGGTGAAAGGTTGCCGGGTCGTCGTCCGGTCGGCGGACGAGTTGTCGGCCACAGCGAAGGCATGCCGAATCCGGCACTGCGATCGCGTCGGCAACATAGGTGTCGCAGTTCGTACACACCTCGCGGTTCATCACCCGGTCAGCGCAGACCTCGTCAGGGGCGTGCAGGTAAACCACTCGGTCAACGCGCAGACCCACGTCGCCGAGAGCGCGGTCCACCACGATGGCCAACGCCGTGCTGCGAGGGAGGCTTTCAAGAACGATCCCCGAAGCATGGGGCAAGATCTCAGTCAGCCAGCCCGCCAATCCCTCGGCGATGAGCTCATCCGGGTACCAGATCTTGCGGTCGGCGTAGTACTTCGCTCGCTGGCCGATCGGCGTGCCCTGGTCGGTCTGTCGCTCGAAGAAGACGCGGACGCCGAAATGGACCAGGCCAGGAAAGTGGCGGCGGAATGTTCCCATTGCGGTTGACTTGCCCGCGCCGGGCGGGCCGATGAGAGCCATGACGGGGATCGCTGCCTGATCCTGGGCTGCGGCGACGGCGGGCAAGCTGCTCGACACTAAATGAGTCCTATCTAGGGTGATGCCATCCCTGGCCAGGCGCAGGTGATTGCAGTCCGCTGTTCCCGCTCAGGTTCCGGTGGCCGACTTTGACACGCCTTGCCAAGGGGTATCGCCCATGACGTCGTTCATGCCGACGAGTTCGAACAACTCGCTCAACGTCGTCATCGAGGATTCGACGGGAAGGCTCGAATCATGCTTGGCGATCGCCGCTAACACCTCAGAGACCGCCTTGGTAGAGGCGCGGATCGCCTGGTTGGCATAGATCACGCCGCTGACCCCCATCTCGCCCAGCTCGCGCGCGGTGACTCCTGAGTAGGTGGTGGGGACGCACAGCACCGGCACGTCCGGCTCGATCTGTCGCCAGCGCGCGCAAAACTCCTGAATCTCGCTGGCGTCCGAGGCCCGGCTGTGAATCAGTACTGCGTCGGCGCCCGCATCGTGATAGAGCTCGGCCCGCGACAGCGCGTCGTCCATGCCGGCACCGACGATCATGGATTCCAGCCGTGCGACCACAACGAAGTCGGTGCCTCGCTGAGCAGCCTTCGCCGTCGCGATCTTGCGTGCGAACGTGTCCGGGTCCTCCAGCTGGTGACCGTCCCGGAAGCTGTTTCGCTTCGGGTACTGCTTGTCCTCGATGCAGACCGCGTCCACGCCCGCCGCCTCGTACAGCTGCACCATCCGGCGTACGACATTGACATCGCCGAAGCCGGCGTCCACATCGGCGATGACCGGCAGCGTGCACCCGGCCTGTATCTGGACGGCTGCGCTGAGTAACTCCGTCATCGTGAGCAGGCCGGCGTCAGCCACCCGGAATGATGAGGAAATGCCGAGTCCGCCAGCCCAGACGGCGTCGAATCCGGCGTTCTCGGCGAGCGCCGCGGTGAGTCCGTCGTGTGCTCCCATCACGCGCAAGCAAGTTGGTCCTGAAAGCAGTTCACGAAGCGCAACACTCACTTGTCCCTCCTCCCCGACGAAGGCCGCCTGCAAGCCGAACCGTAACGAAGCTGGGTTCGAAGTTGTTGGTCGTGCTCGGATATATCCATTGCCCGCAACCTCACCACAAGCGTGCGATCTCCTTCCGAGTCAGCACGTATCGGACGCTTCGCGCAGGAGTCCGTGCAGACGGGCATAGTAACCGGTTGGCCCCTGGCCAACCCAGGTCGGACAGGAAGATCCAGGATTGATCGCAAACGAGCCGACCCTGCCCGATTATGCTAGGTCAGCGCTGCTTTCGCCGCCGTCGCCCGGTGGAACGAAGACCCGTAAAGTACCTAGACGGGTAAAGATCATCGAGTACCTTCGTCGATCTCGCGGTCGACATGCCTAGATCGGCCAACGTGCGGAGATCCATGACACTCAAGCGGTACGAGCTGACCCCGCAGATGCGGGATTACGACGCGATGAAAGATCCTGGCGAGCGCCGTTACCTTCCGTACCTCATGTACTTCCATCGCGTGAACTTCGCATCACAATCGGTGAACACCGACCGGTCCGGCTTCCGAATCAGCGCTGGTCCGGACGGCGTCAGGGCTTCTGCTGCCGGCCACATTCCGCCAGGGCCGGTGCGCATTCTCGCCGGTGGCTCAACCGCGTTGGGGGTTGGCGCGTCTGACGACGCGAACACGCTGGCGTCCCTGCTGTGGCGCAGGTACGCACCCTCGGCGCCGTGGCTCAACTTCGGCAGCTACTGCTACAACCCGACCCAGGAGGCGCTGCTTTTCACGCTGTACCGACATGTCCTCGGCAGCATCGATGAAATCGTCATCGTTTCGGGGATCAACGCGGTGATGGTGGCCCGGTTTCCCGAATGGCAGCAGGGCGATCACGGCGCGTTCTTCTTCTGCGGCGAGTACTTCGAGAAGATGGCAGAGTTGCGCGAACGCAGCCGTACCGACGGCAAGCGCTTCGGTCGGCGAGGGCGCCGCGGCGCCGCTGCCATTGCAACTCTCGACGACCTGCGCCGCGACATTCCCGCAGTGATCAGCGCGGCGGCGGAGCTGACCCTTCGTCAGCTCGACATCTGGCAACGGATGGCGGGCCCGGATACCAGGGTGTCCTACGTGCTTCAGCCGATGACGCGGTGGATGGACCGGCCCTCCGCACCGCAGGAGCGGGTGCTCTTCGATGAGAACGACCGCAACTCCGAGCTCGGTGTGTGGGAGCACGCCTACGGTGACATCGCGACGATGCAGTTCGGTCAGGCCTACGCCGCAGCCCTTCAGACTGGCTGCGACAAGCAGGGTGTTCGGTTCGTGGACCTGAACCCGGTTATCGGCGAGGCGACCAGCGAGCAGGACTGGATGTTCGTCGATCGCGTGCATTACACCGATACCGGCCACGACATCGTCGCCAGGGCGACAGCCGAGGCACTGGAGCTCACCTAGGACCGACAGCAGTGAAGGCGCAGTTCAGAATCTGACCGAAGGAGAATGCAGCATGTCGTTCCTGCATAAGCTGATCGATAGGATTCGCAACCGAAAGCAGCGGGCGAAGCGGAAG
>JBDSAN010000214.1:0-6626 GCA_039922115.1 Jatrophihabitantaceae bacterium | reverse complement strand
GTAGTAGTGCACGCCCTGCACGAGCGAGGCGGCGCAGTTACCGACGCCAACGATGGCAACCCGGATAGGTCCGCCGCCAGGGCCGTTCTTGTGTACCGAACCCATCGGGTCCTCCTTCTAGCTGTTGTGAACAGTGTGTTTTCAGTCGGTCGGTGGCGCGGTCTTGCGTTCGGTCTCGATCAGCTCGGACAGCCAGCGAACCTCGCGGTCGGCCGACTCGAGCCCGTGCTCCTGCAACTGCAGGGTGTAGCGATCCATCCGCTCCCGGGTCCGGGCCAACGAGGACCGCATCCCGTCAGCCTGCTCGGTCATCCGCTGCTTGCGACCCTCGAGGATCTGCAGCCGGATGTCCGACCGGGTCTGGGCGAAGAACGCCAGCCGGGTTCCGAAACCCTCGTCGTCATAGGCGTCCGGCCCGACCTCGGCCAGCAGTTGCGCGAAATGCTCCTTGCCGTCCGCGGTGAGCCGGTAGACCCGCTTGCCGCGCTTGGATTTGGCGCCGAACCCAGCACCGAAACCGGCGCTGACCAGCCCCGGGTCCAGTGGTTCCTGCTCGTCGATCCAGCCGGCCTCCTGCAGGCGGCGCAGCGATGGATACAGCGAGCCGTAGGAGAACGCGCGGAAGGCCCCGAGCAGGGTGGACAACCGCTTGCGCAGCTCGTAGCCGTGCATCGGGGAGTCGTTGAGTAGGCCCAAGATGGCGATTTCAAGCATCTGGTGCGCCTCCCTTCGTCCCCGACTGTCGTCCCGGCTAGTCATGCCGCTCGTGTCTTACCGATGGCCTGCAGGTGGCCGGTAGCTGTCGAGCAACCGACTCACCAGCGAGCCGATATATCGAGACGATACATCACCGCGATGCATCGAGGCGCAAGCCAACTCCGAGCGTGCCCGGTAAGCTCACCCAACGTGTCTGAAACGCCCGCTGGATACCCGCCCATCGAGCCCTACGATGCCGGCATGCTGGACGTCGGGGACGGTCAGCAGCTCTATTGGGAACAGTGCGGCAATCCGGCCGGCAAGCCACTGGTCGTGCTGCACGGCGGCCCCGGTGGCGGATGCTCAGCGGGCATGCGGCGGATCGCTGACCCGCGGGCCTACCGGATCGTCCTGCTCGACCAGCGCGGTTGTGGCCGGTCGCTGCCGCACGCCGCCGACCTGGATACCAGTCTGGCAGCCAACACCACCGGGCACCTGGTCACCGATCTGGAGCGGCTGCGCGGCCATCTGGGCATCGAGCGCTGGTTGGTGTTCGGCGCGTCCTGGGGTAGCACGCTGGCCCTTGCCTACGCCCAAGCGCACCCGGACCGGGTGACCGAGATGGTGCTGGCCGCGATCTTTCTCACCCGAGGTGAGGACGTGCGCTGGCTCTACCACGGCGTCGGCCGGTTCCTGCCCGAGGAATGGGCACGCTACCGGGACGCGGTGCCGGCTGAACTGCGTGCCGGCGACCTGGTGCAGGCTTACGCGCAGTTGCTGAACGCACCCGAGCTGGCCACCCGCCAGCAGGCCGCTGATGCCTGGATTGCCTGGGAGGACGCGGTAGTCAGCCTGGACACCGGCCGCGCGGTACCGGCGCCCGGCTCGAAACCGAAGAGCGACGATGCCCGCTACCGATTGGCTTTCGCCCGGCTGTGCGCGCACTACTTCGGGCACCGCGCCTGGCTGGCCGACAACCAGCTGATCGAGCAGGCACACCGGTTGGCCGACATCCCGGCGGTGCTGGTTCATGGCCGGTTCGACCCGCAGGGGCCGCTGTCGGCAGCCTGGCAGCTGGCCCAGGCTTGGCCGGCCGCGGAGCTGGTGGTGGTCGAGAATGCCGGCCACACCTCACGGGCGGTCGGTGCCGCGTTCCAAGCCGCGATCGACCGATTTCGCTGATCGCGGCTGCGCTTACCGACGCCGAAGGTGACGCAGCGGTTGCTGAGAACGCTTTTGCTGGGACGGGGTTCAGGCTTCAGGCTGGACATCAACCCAGCGAGCAACTGTGAACTGAACACAGTGACCGCACGTACTGTGCCCGAGTGGTGAGCCGACACCGCGACCGTCAGCCAGCATGCCGACTTAAGGAGTTACGTAGTGCCTGAGCAGTTCCCTCCAGGCGAAGACTGGTCCGGCGCAACCGTAACTACCGCCGGCAAACCACCCGGACGGTGGCGGCGCCGGCGGGCGGCCAAGAAGCGGCGGCTGGCCAGGATGAGCCGGCGCAAGCGGATCGCGCGCAGGGTCGGGCTGGCCTTCACCTGGCTGCTCGGGCTGTTCGCGTTGCTGGCCACGGTGCTTGCGGTGGGCGTCTACTCGGTGGCGCACGTCCCCAGCCCGGACGAGCTGCGCACCAACCAGACCGCGATCCTGCAGTACGCCGATGGCAGCACCATGGCGACCATCGACAACGGCGAGAACCGGACGAACGTGGCGCTGTCGGCGGTGCCGGTGCACGTCCGCGATGCGGTGATCGCTGCCGAGGACCGCGGCTTCTACTCCGAGCCCGGCATCTCGATCCGGGGCACGTTGCGGGCCGCCGTCAACGACATCAAGGGTGGTTCGACCCAGGGCGGTTCCACGATCACCCAGCAATATGTGAAGAACGCCTACCTGAACTCTGACCAGTCGCTGAGCCGGAAGCTGAAGGAACTGGCCATCTCGCTCAAGCTCAGCCGCCAGTACTCCAAGGACACCATCCTGGAGAACTACCTGAACACCATCTACTTCGGACGCCAGGCCTATGGCATTTCCGCGGCAGCAAAAGCCTATTTCGGCATCGACATCTCCAAGATCAGCGTCGCGCAGGGTGCCTTGCTGGCAGCAGTGATCAAGTCGCCGGAGTACTACGACCCGGCCGTTACCCCGGCTGCGGCCAAGGACCGCTGGAACTACGTGGTCGACGGGATGGTCAAGACCGGCAAGCTGACCGAGACCCAGCGCGCGGCGTTGAAGTTTCCCGCGACGGTCAAGGAGAAATCGGTCAACTCGGTGCTGGACGGCCCGCTCGGCCTGGTCTGGCGGCAGGTCAAGGCCGAACTGCAAGCCGACGGTATCGACCCGGCGACCATCAACACCAAGGGCCTGCGGATCACCACCACGATCGACAAGGCCGCTCAAGCAGCGGCCGAAACCGCGATCAACTCCAACTTCAGTGGTTTGCAGCCGTTCCAGAAGAACCTGCTGCCTGCGCTGACCGCAATCAATCCGGCCAATGGTGGCGTTGTTGCCTATTACGGTGGCAAGAACGGCATCGGCTTCGACTACGCTAATGGCTACCGGCCACCCGGCTCGTCGTTCAAGCCGTACACGCTGGCGACGGCGCTGACCCAAAACCTCAAGGGCGTGAAGCCTGCTTACGCACTCAACTCCCAGTTCGACGGCAGCTATTGCGTGACGATCGAGGCGACCAGGATCTGCAACGACCCGGGGGATGCGGGACTAAGCGGCTACACGACCCTGGCCTTCGCCATGAAGGCTTCGCTCAACACCACCTTCGATGGCTTGGCTGCCAAGGTCGGGCCGGCCAACGTCGCCGCCACCGCGCACGCGATGGGCATCGCCAAGACGCGCAGCGACAACGGCAAGCCCACCCTGGTGGATTCGGCAGGTCAGACCAGCTTCGGGATCGGGATCGGCGATTCGGATTACTCGGTGCGCCCGCTGGATCAGGCAACCGGATTCGCCACGATTGCCAATGGCGGTACCACCTACCAGCCGTTCTTCATCAACAAGGTCACCGACGCCAAGGGCGATGTGCTGTTCCAGCACAAGGTCAAGGGCACTCGCTCGCTCGACGCCCGGGTAGCCAACGACGTCGGGTTGAGCCTGAAGCCGATTGCCGACTGGTCCCGGGTACCGCTGAACAATGGGCGGGAATCCGGTGCCAAGACCGGTACGGCCGGCATCCAGGGCGATAGCAACGGCAACAACAGCGACGCCTGGATGGTCGGCTACACCCCACAGGTATCGGCGGCGGTGTGGGTCGGGTCGGGCAAGACCCAGCCGATCTTCAACAGCAACCACCTTCCGGAGTACGGCAGTGACCTGCCCGGCCACATCTGGCGGGACTTCATGGGCTACTACCTGGCCGGCAAGCCGGCGCTGCCGCTGCCGACCAAGCAGCAGGTCGGGGTGGCAGCGCCGGTGACCGCCAGCGCGAGCTCGTCCACGCCGACCACCAGTGCGCCGACCACCAGCGCCGCGCCGAGCACCTCGGCCAGCCGTACCTCCGCGCCGCCGGTCAGCTCGTCGGCCACCAGCTCGGCGCCGGCGCCGGCACCGTGCCCGTCACCCGGAGTTCTGGTCGGTGGCATCTGCGTCACGCCGAAGCCGACGCCAAACCCGACCCCCAGCAGTTCCGGTCCGGTCGCGCCCGGCGGGTAGTCGGCGGGTGCGTCCCGAACCGATTCTCTAGGGTGATGCCCATGGCCGTTCAGCTCCCGTCCCGGGACGATCCGACGATCGCTCGGGCCAGCGCGGTGGTGGGCGGCCCGCTCGGCCGCTACGCCAAGCTCGAATCGCGCTGGTGGACCCCGCTGCGGGTGCTGCTGGCGATCGCCACCTTCACCCTGGTGCTGGCCTATGGCCAGAAGCTGCCGTGTGCGAACGGGCAGTGGACGGCGTCCAAGCAGTACACCCATGCCTGCTACTCCGACGTGATCCCGCTGTGGTCGGCCGAGGGGTTGTCGACCGGGGCGGTGCCCTACCGCGATCACGCGGTCGAGTACCCGGTGCTGACCGGCGGGTTCATGTACGCCACCGCCGAGCTGACCCGGGGCTGGCACGCGGTGGCCAAGGCGGGCTGGTTGCCCGGCACCGACGAGGGCATCATGTTTGGCGTCCTCACCTGCGCGCTGTTGGGTATCTGCGGGCTGCTGGTGGTGCTGGGCACGGTCGGCGCGGCCGGTCGGCGCAGGCAGTGGGACGTGGCGATCTTCGCGGCCAGCCCGCTGCTTATCTTTCATGCCTTCTCCAACTGGGACCTGTTCGCGATGGCCTTCGCCTCGGGTGCGCTGTGGGCCTGGGCGAGCAAGCGACCGGTGCTGGCCGGGGTGCTGATCGGGTTGGGTACCGCGGCGAAGCTGTATCCGGTGCTGCTGCTGATCCCGCTGTTCCTGCTCGCCTATCGCAGCCGGGTGTGGCGGCCGGTGGTGGCCGCTGCGGTCGGCGCGGTCGGCGTCTGGCTGGCGGTGAACCTGCCGGTGGCGCTGGCCTGGACCCCGGGCTGGAAGGAGTTCTACAGCTTCTCCGAGTCCCGGCCGGCCGAGGCGAGCACGTTCTGGGCGATGCTCAAGCACTTCTATCCGAGCACCTTCGGCAAGCCGGCCGAGTCGGGATGGACGCCGCCGGGCGTGGCGGTCGCAATCGCGCTGCTGATCGCGCTGGCCGCGATCGGCTGGCTGGCGCTGACCGCGCAGACCCGTCCCCGGCTGGCGCAACTGGTGTTCCTGACGGTGGCCGCGTTCCTGCTGACCACCAAAGTGTGGAGCCCGCAGTACTCGATCTGGCTGGTGCCGCTGCTGGCCCTGGCCCGGCCACGCTGGCGGATCGCGCTGATCTGGCAGGTCAGCGAGATCGCGGTCTGGGTGGCCACCCTGCTGTGGCTGCTGGCCGGCAGCGATCCGAACAAGGCGATGACCTATGAGGGCCTGACCTGGTTCCTGCTGATTCGCGACGCCATCCTGCTGGTGATCGTGGCCATGATCGTGATCGAGATCCGCCGGCCGGAACTGGACCTGATCCGTACCGCCGAGGATCCCGATCCGGGCGCTGGCCTGTTTGCCGACTCGCCGGTCGACCGGTTGCTCACCCGCAGCCGATAATCGGCTACAGGCCGGCGCGGCCGGTGCCATAGGGTGCAACGGTGACCGAAGAAGCCAGCGCGGACTCGGCGAGCGAGCAGCCGAGCCGCCGAACCCCCGCCGTCCCGCCGGCCGCAGCCAACCCCGGCGCGGTTGCCCCCGCCTTGGCTGCGGTGCCTACCCCGGCACCGGGCAATACTGTTGCGGCCAAACCGGAGCCGGTCGACGAGCTGGTCACCAGCCGGCACACCATCCGGCTCGGTCGGCGCAACCTGGCCTATACCGCGGTCGCCGGCCGGGTCGTGCTGCGCGAAGAGGATGTCGCTGACGGCCTGTTCCAGGGCCACCGGGTCAAGGCCGAGATGTTCCTGACCAGCTACACCCTGGACGCGGCCGACCCGGCCCGCCGGCCGGTGATCTTCATCTTCAACGGCGGGCCCGGCTCGTCCTCGGTCTGGCTGCACCTGGGACTGTTCGGGCCGCGCCGGATCGTGATGGGCGATGCCGGCGAGTTGCTGCCGCCGCCGTATCACCTTGCCGACAACCTCGAAACGATGCTCGCGCACGCCGACCTGGTGTTCATCGATCCGGTCTCGACGGGCTACTCACGGACCATCTCCGGGGGCGAGCCCAAGAAGTTCCACGGCTTCGGACCTGACCGGGATTCTGTCGGTGAGCTCATTCGCCTCTGGACGTCACGCAACGGCCGATGGCTCTCCCCCAAGTTTCTGGCCGGCGAGTCCTACGGGACAACCAGGGCCGCTGCGTTGGCATCACATCTGAGCGACCGCTACGGCATGGTGCTCAATGGCATCATCCTGATTTCGTCGGTGCTGGATATGG
>JBDSAN010000213.1:0-9139 GCA_039922115.1 Jatrophihabitantaceae bacterium | reverse complement strand
AGCAGCAGGTCGAGCTCGGCCAGGTCCGACCGGGATTGGGCGACCGGATCAAGCACCTCCAGTACCCCGAGCACCTCGCCGTCATGGATCAGCGGGGCGGCCATCAGCGAGTCGGGCACGTACTCGGTCGACTCGGCCAGGTCGCGGGCGAAGGCTGAGTTGCCGGTCAGGTCGTCCACCACCATCGCATCGGCCGAGCTGACCACCCAGCCGGCGATTCCGCGATCGGCCGGGAACCGGCTGCCCACCAGCGACTGCTCGCCCTGGCCGGACACCGCCTCGAAGACCAGCTCATTGGTGGCCCGGTCGAGCAGGAAGATCGAGCTGGCGGCCGCGCCGAAGATCGCCCGGGCGACCTCGACCACTGACTGCAGCAACTGCAGCGCCTCGGCGTCCGGACGTTCGTTGGCTGGCTCGTCGTTCTGCGACATCGGATCACACCCTATGAATTAGACGCTGCTGGTTTGAATGTCGGGCTGCACGTTGGCCGCGGCCTGGTACAGCACGGTCTTGAGTTCGAAGGCGGTCAGCCGCGGGTAGTTGGCCAGGATCCGGGCGCACATGCCGCTGATCCGGGGGGTGGCGAAGCTGTTGCCGGTGGTCCGGATGGTCGAGCCGTTCAACCAGGCGACCCGGACGTTCTGGCCCTGCGCGAAGAACTCCACCGGCGGGGACGGGTTGTACAGGTACAGCTCGGGGTCCTCAAGCTGATGGCTGCCGACCGAGATCACCGAGGAGAACCGCCACGGAAAGCTTTCCACCGGGGTGTTGTGCGCCGAGGCCACGATGACGCTGCGGCCGAAGAAGGCGTTGTCGGTCATCTCGCGCAGCGCCGGCACGAACTGCGGACGGGTGGTCGACAAGCTCATGTTGATCACGTCGAAGCCCTGCTCGACCGCCCAGCGCAGGCCGGCCAACAGCACCTCGCCGGTACCGCCGAAGCCCTTGCCGAGCACCTGCACGCTGTAGAGCTCGCAGTCCGGTGCGGCCTCTCGGATGATGCCCGCGCAGGCCGTCCCGTGGCCACATGAATCGGCTGGTTCGGCCTGCTCCACCCGGCAGCCGGAATCGTCCTTGACCACCTGGTAAGAACCCTGCACCTCACCGACCCCGGGGTGGTCGGCCTCGATGCCTGAATCCACCACGCAGACCCGGACGCCACGCCCGGTCGAGCTGGCCCAGCTCGCCCGATCGATCCCGCTGCCGGCCAGCCCGGCCTGCACCGGGATATCGTCCGGACCGCTACCGCGCAACCCCCAGGTCAGGCCGGCCGGCTTCGTCCCGCTAGTCATCAGTCGCCTTCCCCGAGCTCGGCGATCAGCCGATCGACGATCCGTATCCCGGCAGCATGCTGCTTGCTCACGAACCAATCCCGCGCCGCTCGCGCCGCGTCACCGGCCTCGGTCGGTCGGCCGAGCGTGCGCAGCACCTGCGCCCGGTCCAGCTCGGCGACTCCTGACGAGATCGGCGAATCGGTCCGGGCCGCCTCGGCGACCGCGTCCCGGGCCAGCGCGATGGCCTGGTCGGCGTCGCCACCCAGGGCCTCGATCCGGGCCCGGACGCCGAGCTGGTCGGCGGCCTCCGACGGCGCGATCGCCAGCCGGCACGGCGCCACCAGCGACCTCGCCTCAGCCCAGCCCGCGCGCTCGACCAGGACCCGGGCCAGGTCCCAGGACACCGCCGACAGCAGGCCGACCTGGCCCAGCCGGTCGCAGGCCCGCAGCGCCTGCCGCAGCTGTGACTCGGCCAGCTCGGCCCGGTCGGTGAGGATCGCGACGGTCGCCGAGAACAGGGGCATGAACACTTCGGCCTCGGCATAGCCGAGCCGGCGGGCAGCCGCCCCGGCCAGCTCCAGGCACCGGGTCGCCTCGGCCGGCTGATCGGCCAGCGCGTAGAGCACCGACAGCGGGCAGTTCAGGGTCACCTGGACGGTGCTGCCGGTGCCGGCGTGCTCGTCCAGCAGCTGCCGGCACCGCTCGATGGCCGCAGCCGCCGAGGTCGGCCCGCGCCACAGCGACACCCCGACCGCGCCGAGTGCCATCGCCCGCTCCGGCTCGGCACCGGCCAGCACCGCGTGGCCGAGCGCCTGTTCCAGGGTCGCCACCGCCTGCCCGTGCCGTCCTTGCACCTGCATTTCCTGCGCGATCCGGATGCCGGCGCGGGCCAGGCCGAGCTGGTCGCCGGCCGCGCTGAAGGTCGCCATCGCGGCCCGGGCCACGTCCGCCGCGCTGCCCAACCCACTGGCCGGGTCGTGGGTGGCCAGGCCCAGCCGGGCGTGTGCTGCGACCCGGTCGTCGCCGCTGCGCTCGGTGCCGGCCAGCACCAGCTGCATCAGCGCCAGGCCGTCTGCGCGCTGGCCGACAGCGAGCCGGACCTCGGCCAGTTGCTGGGCAACCGGGGCCCAGCTGCCCTCGTCCGGCTGGAGCAGGCTGGCCGCCCGGCCGAGCAGGTCCTCGGCCCAGCACAGGTCAGCGTGCGCGAGCGCGGCCGCGCCGGCCTGCCCGAGCCGGCCGGCGGCGCTGGTCCGCAGCAGCTGGGTGCTGGGATCAGCCTCCCCGAGCTCGGCCCGGTAGCGGTAGGCGCGCTCCAGGTGGCCGCCCACCTCGGCGTCCGGCGCGCCATCGGTGGCCAGGCAACCGGCGAACCGCTCGTGCCGCTTGGAGCGCAACCGCTTGGCCATGCCCTTGTAGGCAACCTCCTGGATCAGGCCGCTGGAGAACCGGTAGCGCATGCTGCCGGCCGGGCTGCCGGGACGTGACCGCAGCGGCTCGATCAGCCGTCGCCGGGTCAGCTCGCGCAGGGTGGCGCCGGGCTGCTCCGCGCTGGCCGGATCCTCGGCGGCGGCCAGCTGCTGCACGCCGGTGGCGGCGAATTCCCGGCCGATGATCGCGGCCAGGTCCAGGGTCAGCCGCTCGGCTCCGCTGAGCGCATCAATCCTGGCCGCCAGCAGCGCGTACACGGTCGGCGGTAGCGGCGCTGATTCCCACCGGCTGCCGTCAGCGGTCAGCGAGGCGAACAGCTGCTCCAGGTGCAGCGGGTTGCCCTCGGCCCGGTCGATGATCCGCTCGCAGGTGCCGGCCTCGTGCGCGCTCACCTCGACCAGCTCGGTGGACAGCAGCAGCGCGTCATCAGCGGTCAGGCCCTGCAGCACCATCGAGGTCGCGTTCAGCCGGCCGCTGCCCCAGTCCTGCCGGCGGTCGAGCAGGTCCGGACGGGCCACGCACAGCAGCAGCACCGCCTCGTGATCGAGGTAGTCGGCCAGCTCGGCGAGCACGTCCAGCAGCGGGCCCGGCGCCCACTGGCAGTCGTCGATGGTGAGTACCACCGTCGACCGTTCGGCTAGCGCGCCGATCACGGCGGCCAGCGCCGACACCGTCTCTGCCACCGACGGGTGCGGGCTGCCGTCCTTGAGCAGGCCGCTGCGCAGCACGTCCAGCGCGTCAGCAACCGGATCGGGCTCGGCCAGCAGGTCCCGCTCGGTGGCCGCCGCGAGCAGCTGGCTGGTCGCATCGGCCAGCGCCATCAGCGAGCCGGCCTCGCCATAGGGCCGGCACCGGCCGGCACCGAACAGCACCGGACCGGCGTGGTTGGCCGATGCTGCCTGCCAGGTGCGGACCAGCCGGGTCTTGCCGATGCCGGCCTCGCCGTACAGGTTGACCAGGTGGCAGCTGCGCTGGCGGGTTACCCGATCCAGCAGCAGGTCGAGCTCGGCGCGTTCCTGCTCGCGTCCGACGAACGGCACGTCGAAGCGCCGTAACACCTCCGGATCGTCGGCGAGCAGGTCGAGCAGCTGGTAGCAGGCCATCGGCTCGGCCAAACCCTTGAACTGCATCGGGCCGCGCGGTTGCACCACCGCGGCCGGCCCGGCCGCCTGCACGGTCTGCTCGCCGATCAGGATCTGGCCGGCTTCGGCGTGCTGTTCCAGCCTGGCCGCGGCGTTGACCACCTCGCCGGCCACCAGGGCCTGGCCGGCGCCGGCTTCCAGGGTCGCGATCACCTCGCCGGTGTTCACCCCGATCCGGACCTGCAGCCCGATGCCCAGGCTGACCTGCAATTCCAGGTTGAACTGCGACAGCGCGGCGGTCATGTCCAGGGTGGCGGCCAGCGCCCGGCGGGCGTCGTCCTCGTGCATGGTCGGGACGCCGAACACCGCCATCACCGCGTCGCCGATGAACTTCTCCACCGTCCCGCCGTGCGCCTGCAGGCTGGTGCGCATCAGGTCGAAATAGCGCAGCGTCACCGTCCGGAGCACCTCCGGATCGAGCACCGTCGACATCGCGGTGGAGCCGACCAGGTCGCAGAACACGATCGTGACCACCCGGCGCTCCTCGGCCGGTGGCGGCCCGACGGCAGCCTGCGGCGCGCCGCACTCGGAGCAGAACTTCGCTCCGGGCGGCGCGTCAGCCTGGCAGGCCGGGCAGTTCATCTGGTGCGGCTCCGGTGCTCTAGTCGATCAGGTGGCTGGCAGCGCGGCCGGGCTCAGAACAGGCCGGCCCCGGCGATGTCGACGTGCGCCTGCACCTCGGGGGCGACCTCGTCCAGCCGGCTGCGGATATCGATCAGCAGCGTGACCTCGTCGTCGGACAGCGTGCGGAACACCTCGCGCTGCTCGTCGCTGATCGCCTCGAGCGGAAAGCCGGCAGCATCCAGCGCGGCCAGCGACGGGTCTGAGTAGGTAGTCATGTGCATGCCCTTCGGGTAGCAGCGCTCTCGGTAGTAGCGCCGTCAGTAGCGGATCGGGTAAGGACGGTTGGTTAGCCGGTCGAACACTTCGGCGAGCGCGGCGACGGTGGCCAACGCGCTGACCGCGACCGCCTGCTGGTGTGCGGCGGTGAGCGGCAGCCGATCGAGCAGCGCGTCCAGGTCGGCGGTGTGGTCCAGGTCAGCGGCTGCGTGGTGGTGCAGCGTCCGGAAGGCATCGATCGGCAATCCGGTCCTGGTGGCCAGCCGGTCGGCCAGCCAGCATGGCGGCGAATTTCCTTCCAGCACCGCGATATAGCCGATCAGGCTGATCGGGTGGTGGTGGGCGATCCAGTAGTACTGAGCGCCGACCAGGCGGGCTACCGGGACGGTCGGCTGGTCGGCCAGCACTGCGGCCGGGTCGCGACCGGCGAGCGCCAGGTCGGCCAGCAGCCAGTCGTCGTGGTCCAGTTCCTCGGCGATGTGCTCGGTCAGGTAGTCGCCGAGCTGATCGGCCAGCGGGTCGCTGGGGCCGAGTTCGGCGCAGCGCCGGGCGGCGGTCCGCATCAGCGGTACCGAGGCCCGGATCACGGTGTGCATCACTTCGAGGTAGTCCAGGTAGCGCTCGGCCAGGCCGGGTGGCTGCCACACGGCGGCCATC
Source organism: Jatrophihabitantaceae bacterium (assembly GCA_039922115.1). GTDB lineage: Bacteria > Actinomycetota > Actinomycetes > Mycobacteriales > Jatrophihabitantaceae > Jatrophihabitans_A. Next base: position 3,798 of record JBDSAN010000213.1, on the reverse strand, counting down.
GCCTGGCGCAACGTGGGGGCGGCCAGTTCCAGCTTGAGCCGCAGTGCGGCGCTGGCGGCCGGCGCTCGGCCGGCAACCGGTTCGGGGCCGATCAGCAGGGTCATGACGGGGCTGCCGCATGTCTGCTATCCGCTATGACATCAGTCAGAAACGGGTCGGTTATCGAAACCTCGAGCAGGCGCAGTCCCACGTCATTCATCCGGTCACCTCCGATCCCGAGCGTTGGCTCGGCGAGCCGCGTCGGCTGGTCTCGCCGGTAATTGGAGTGTGCGGCCCGGCGGTTCGCGTCCGGTTGTTTTCGGCCATGTTCGCCCGCTGCCCAGCACGATCGGGTCCGGGCCGGTCGGCTTGGCGGGCACCGAGCCGGTGTTTCTGCGTTCGCATACCGCCGCCAAACCAGCGGCCAACCTCCGGTTCGTAGCGTCGGCAACCGCCGTAGCGATCCGTGCGCGGTAGCCAAGCCCGCCTGAGGAGGCCGACATGCTGACCGTCGACACGGTGGACACCGCGGCCAGGCAGCGGCTGATCCAGGGCGCCAACCACTGGTGGTTCCTCGGGCCGGGCGGCACCGCCAAGGTGCAGCCGCAGCACCTGGACGGCGCCGGCGGCCTGACTGCCTCAGCCGAGGCGCACCTGCGCAAGGCCGGCCTGTTCGACATCAAGGCGTTTCAGATCTACTCGCTGACCGTGCTGACCAGCACCGACTGCAACCTCGGCTGCGGCTACTGCTTCCAGAACACCGCGCAGGATTCCAGTGGCGGCAACCGGCCGCCGCGCATCCAGCACGCTCGGCTGACCTCGCAGACCATCGACCGGGTGCTGGAGTTCACCGGACGCCAGATGGCCGAGGCCAACCTGGAGCGGCTGGGCGTGATGCTGTTCGGCGGCGAGCCGCTGCTCAACCTCAAGAGCTGCAAGGAACTGCTGACCCGGGCCGCCGACTACGGGATGCGCTCGGCCCAGATGATCTCCAACGGCGTGCTGCTCACTCCGCTGGTGGCCCGCGAACTCGGTGATCGTGGTCTGCGCTCGATCCAGGTCACCTTCGACGGGGATCAGGCCGATCACGACGCGATCCGGGTCCGGCGCTCCGGCGGTGGCACCTTCGAGGCGATCGTGGACAACCTGGCGCGCTGCCAGCAGGCAAGCTCGGTGCGCTTTGACCTGCGGGTCAACGTTTCTCACCACACCCGGGCCGGCGTCCGGCAGTTGATCGAGCGGTTGGCCGGTCGGCTGGACCCGTCGCGCTGCTCGCTGCACTTCTCCCGGGTCGGCGATGTCGGGGTCGGCTACTCGAACGAGTTGCTGCATAGCGGCCAGCTCGCGGCCGAATTCATCAGCTGGAACCGGCTGGCTTTCGAACTCGGTTTCGGGATCTCCAAGCCCGGCCCGCTGGCCGCCTGCCAGGCCTGTTCCTACAAGGACGGCCGGTACGGCGCGGTAGTCAACGCCGACGGCACCCTCTACAGCTGCTGGGAAAGCTCGGGCAAGCCAGGTTGGGAGGTCGGCTCGCTGGAGCACGGCTACCTGGCCGGCGAGCACACCGAGGGACGCTGGGTGACCTGCCAGGACGATGCCCAATACAGCGATGACGCCGCCGCGCTGGTGGCCTTCCAGGACGCGGTGGACGCCGCCGTGCTGGACGACCTCAGCGCCGCCGGCCGGCTGTAGGCCCCGCGATGGCCGGCTGGGGAATGTTGCGCAGCAATCCGGATTTCCGCCGTTACTTCACCGCCGACATCGTCTCCACCCTCGGCTCGCAGCTGTCGGTGATCGCCTTTCCGCTGCTGGTGCTCTCACTCGGCAGCTCGGTGGCCCAGGCCGGCCTGGTCGGCACCTGCTCGCTGCTCACCCGGCTGGTCTTCCGGCTGCCGGGCGGCCACCTGGCCGATCGGTGTGACCGGCGGATGCTGATGGTGGCCACCGACCTGATCCGGCTGGTCGCGGTCGGCAGCATCCCACTCGCGGCCGGCCTCGGCCGGCTCGGGTTCGGCCAGCTGCTGGTGGTCGCGATCATCGAGGGGACGGCGACCGCGGCGTTCTCGCCAGCGGCCGGGGTGGCGGTGCGCGATGTGGTCTCGCGCGATGAGATGGCCGATGCGCTCGGCAAGATCCAGGCCACCAGCGCGACCGCGTTGCTGGTCGGGCCGGCGCTCGGTGGCTGGCTGTTCAGCGTGGACCGGATCCTGCCGTTCACGGTGGACGCGCTCAGCTACGCGCTGTCGGCGGTATTGCTGTTGCGGTTGCGGGTGCGCCCGGAGCGCGCGCCGGTGGCCGAGCGCGATGACCGGCTGACCGCTGGCCTGCGCTGGCTGCGTGGCCAGCCCGCGCTGCTGTGGGTGCTGCTGTTCGTGGGCACCCTGAACTTCACCGGCGCGGCGCTGGAGGTAGGTGTGGTGCTGGTGCTGCGCCAGCACGGCACGTCCAGCTCGTCGATCGGCATCGTGATGGCCTGCCTCGGGGTCGGCTCGATCGCCGGTGCGCTGGTGGCGAGCCGGATCATCAAGGTGCTGGCCGCCGGCCGGCTGTTGCTGGTGATCGGCCTGATCTGGACGGCCGGTTTCGTGGTGCTGGCCAGCCAGCCGCCGTTGCCGGTGACCGGCCTGGTGCTGGTGCTGTTGCTGCTGGTGACTCCGGCCGCCGGCATCCAGCTCGGCGAGGCGATCATGGTGAATACCCCGCGCGACCTGCTCGGCCGGGTGAACACCGCGATCGGGACGGTCACCGCCGGGCTCGCCTCGCTCGGCCCGCTGCTGGTCGGGCTGACCGTGGCAGGCTTCGGCGGCCGGGTCACCTGGCTGGTGCTGGCCGGGGTGGATGCCGGGGTGACCCTGATCGCCGGGCTGCCGTTGCTGCGAATGTCGTCGTTCGTGCGCGCCGAGCCGGCCAGCGAACCCACCGCCGAACAGCTGTCTGAACCCGCCATCGAGCGGGCTGAACCCGCAATCGAGCGGGCTGAACCAGCCGTCGAGCTGGCCGAGGTGATCGCCCACGTTGCTGATCCGAAGGCAGCCCAGCCGGACCGGGTCGACACTGGTCCGGTCAAGCCATGAGCTCGGGCAGCCGGCTCGCGTTGCGGTATCCGGCCGCCGAGCGGTTGCCGCTGGTCGAGACCCTGCACGGCCAGCAGGTCAGCGACCCGTACCGCTGGCTGGAGGACGCCGGCTCGGCCCAGACCGCGCGCTGGCAGGACGAGCAGGACGAGCTGTACCGGCAGGCGCGGCAGGACTGGACCCAGCGCGACCGGTTCACCGCGCTGGTCACCGAGCTGGCCTCGGTCGGCTACCTGTCCACCCCGCGGGCGGCCGGTGACCGGCTGTTCTACACCCGGATGGGCGCCGGCCGCGACCATCCGGCGCTGGTTGTATCCGAGGCCGGCCTGGAACGGCCGCTGCTCGATCCGGACCTGCTGGACCCGTCCGGCCGGACCGTCCTGGACAGCTGGGAGCCGTCCTGGGAGGGCGAGCGGGTCGTGCTGCAGCTGTCGGCCGGCGGTACCGAGGATTCGGTGCTGTGGGTGCAGGATGTGGCAACCGGCGAGCTGATCGACGGCCCGATCGACCGGGTGCGGCACTCCACCATCGGCTGGTTGCCCGGCGGCGAGGCCTTCTACTACGTGCGCCGGCTGCCCCCGGAGCTCAACCCGGGCGAGGAGCGCTATCACCGCCGGGTGTACCTGCACCGGGTCGGAACGCCGGCCGAGCAGGACGTCCTGATCTTCGGGACGGGCCGGGACAAGACTCAGTTCTACGGGGTGTCGGTCAGCCCGGCCGGGCCGTGGCTGCTGCTCACCGCGGC